>JAISFK010000260.1 GCA_031263625.1 Clostridiales bacterium | reverse complement strand
GCTAGTTTTTCATCTCGCCCAGCGTCACCGTGATCTCCACGTATTTGCCGTTCGTGTAGTTGTTCGTGCTCCAGTCGCGGTAGACCTGCATCGTCACCGTGTCGCCCGGCTTCAGCTTGTTCTTTTCCGTTTCGAGCGCGTCGAAGTTCTGGATCTCCGCGCCGTTGAATTTCACGATGATGTCGTTGCTCTGTATCCCCGCCTCGGAGGCCGGCCCGGTTTCGTCGATCTCGTAGACGTACACGCCGTTCGGCATGCGGTACTGGTTGGCCATCTGCTCCGTGTAGGCGCTGTACGCCGTTATGCCGATGTACGGGCGCCCCGTCACGTAGGTGTAGTTTATCAGGTCGTCGCATATCGCGACCGCCGTGTTTATCGGGATGGCGAAGCCAAGGCCCTCGTAGGCGCTGGCCGCTATCTTGATCGAGTTGACGCCTATGACCTGGCCCTTCGAGTTGATCAGCGCGCCGCCGCTGTTGCCCGGGTTGATGGCGGCGTCCGTCTGGATGAGCTGGATGTTCCTGTAGCCCTCCGTCTGGATCGTCCTGTTCAGGCCGCTTATGACGCCGACCGTCACGGAGCTCATGTACTCCATGCCGCCGGGGTTGCCGATCGCGACGGCGCCCTCGCCCACGACGAGCATGTCGGAATTGCCCAGCTCGGCCGCCGGCAGGCCGGTCTTGCCGACTTTCAGCACCGCCAGGTCCGTGCTGCTGTCATAGCCGACCAGCTCGGCGGTGTAGGCCGTGTTGGCCCCGTCCGGCATGATCACCTCGATCTTGGCGCCGTCCGCCTGTTTCTTCGTGCGCGAGTCTATCGCGTATGAAACGACGTGGTAGTTGGTCATCACATAGCCGTCGCTCCTGATGATGATGCCGGAGCCCTCGCCCGACTCCTCCTGGTTGGGCAGCACGAAGCCCCCGAACGAGTAGCCCTGCGACTGGAACGTGATCTTGACCCCGACGATCGACGGGTAGACCTTCTGGTATATCTGCGTCACGGTCAGGTCGTTGCCGAGCGGGGCGTTCAGCGCGAGCGACGACAGCCCGGTTGCGGCGGCCTGGCCGCCCGCCGGGGCGGCGTTCGCCGAGCCTTGGGCGGCGGCGGCCTGCGCGTCGCCGCCCGCGTCGCCGGCGCCGGCGCCAGCGGACGCGGAGAGCGCCGGCGACGCCGCTCCAGCCTGAGCCGCGGAGCTCTGCGCGGCCGAGCCGCTGGGGGCGGTGGTCGCGCCTGTCGCGCCTGCCGCGCCGGCCGCCGCCAGGCCCGTCGCGGACAGGCCGGGGAGCTTATACCTGTTGCCTATGAAATAGCCGCCTGAGAACAGGAGCGCCGCGACCAATACGGCCGCCGCCGTTATGCCGGCCACCGCCCTGATGGATCGGGCCCTCTTTTTGGGCTGCCCGCCGTCGTCTTTTGCGCGGGCGGCGCGGCGTCCGCGCTTGCCGGAGCCGTCAGGCTGGCCCTCGGCCGCTTGGGCCGTCTGGCCCGACTGCCCTGCTTGGCCTGCCTGCCCCGCCTGGGCGTATGGCGGCGCCTGCTGCGCGCGCCACTGCCATTCGGCGTCCTGGCGCTGCTGCGCCCAGCCCTGCTCCTGCCCCGCCTCGCGCGGGCGGCCGGCTTCTTCCTGCCAGCGCTGCCCGTAGTAGCCGTCCCACTGCCGGGGCTGCCGGCCCGCGCCCCACTGGCCGCCAGGCGCCGCAGGCTGCTCGCCGCCCTCGCGCGCGGCCTGCGCGGCCTGCGCCGTCTGCTCATACGGCTGCTGCGGCCGCCCGTATTGCGGCTGCGGCTGGCCGGGTTCGCGCCGCGCCTCGCCATGCCACTGCGCGGGCTCGCTCTGGGCGCCCGCCTGCCACTGGCCGGCCCGCTGCGGATCCTGCCACGCCTGGCCGCCGGCCGGGCGCTGCTCCCAGCCGCGCTCCGCGTAGCCCGCCCCGCCCTGCCGCCATTGCGGGCGAGCCTCGCCGCCGGGGCCGGGGCCGTCCGAGGCGCCCGGCGCCGAATAGGGGTGCGCGCCGTAGCCCTGCTGTATGTACTCCACGCGCCCCTCCGGCGGCTGGCGGTTGTAGCGCTGCTGCTGGTACTGCCATTCGCGATCCTGCATCTCGCGCTGGCTCCGCTCCCATTCCTCGCGCGACGGGCTTGCAAACGGGGCCGGCGGCGCGGCGGGCGCCGATGCCGCCGACGATGCGGGCGCCGTTGCCGCCGTTGCCGCCATTGCCGCCGTTGCCGCAGGCGCCGATGCCGCTGTTGCGGGCGCCGATGCCGCCGATGCCGGCGGCGCGGCAGGCGCTGTCTGCGCCTGAGCCGCCTGAGCGGAGGCTTGCGCCTGCTCCGAATATGCGGCGGTCTGGGCGGGGGCCTGAGCCGCCTGAGCCTGAGCCGCCTGCGCGGAGTATTGCGCCTGCTCCGAATAGGCGGCCGCCTGCGCGGGTTCCGGCTGGGGAGCGTGTTGCGCGGGCTCCGAATAGGAGGCGGGCTCCGAATGGGGCGCGCGCCGCGCGCTTTCCGAATAAAAAGCGCTTTCCGCGTAAAACGCGCGTTCCGCAGGCTGCACCGGCTCCGAATAAGCCGCGGGCCGCGCGCCGTCCGCATGCGCGGCGGGCTGCGAGCCGCCGGCGCCGCCATTCATTTGCGCGCCGCCAGCCGCGCCAGCCGCACTAGCGTCGCCGCCGCCGCCATTTGCGCAGGCCGCGCTGTTTGCGCCGCCAGCCGCGCCTGTCGCGCCAGCGCCGTTGCCGCAGCCGCCGTTGGCCCCGCCATTCATCTGAGCGCTGCCGCAGCCGTTGCCACCGTCGTCGCCGTCGATTTTGCGAATATTATCCATAACATCCATAGCTTAGCACCTCTTTATTTTCTATTGTATTATTGTTCCGCATTTTATAGTATTATTATATGCGGCAAAAATGAAATAGATTTGACGTGTTTGTAAACATTAAGCCACAAGCGGGGGTTTCTGTGCGCAAGCCAAACTACAAGATCACGCTCGCGGCCTGCTACATGAGCTATGTCGTGCAGGCCGCGGTAGCAAATATCCTGCCGGTGATATTCATACCGCTGCGCGAGAGCTACGGGCTGACGTACACGCAGTTCGGGACGCTCGTGCTCGCCAACTTCGCCGCGCAGATTGCCGCGGACGTGCTGCTGAGCCGCGCCGTTGACAAGTACGGCACGCGCCCGTTCGTCACGTCGGCGCAGTACCTGTGCGTCGCGGGCTTCGCGCTGTTCGCGCTCGCGCCGGTCGTCGCGCCCGGCCACGTCTTTGCCGGCTTCCTCGTCGCGACCGTCGTGTTCGCGTCGTCCGGCGGCCTGCTGGAGCTGTGCCTGTCGCCCATCGTGGACGCGATCCCGTCGGACGCGGAGGACTCGTCCAAGGCGCTCTCGATGCTGCACTCCTTCTACGCGTGGGGCCAGGTCGGCGTCATTTTGCTCACCACGCTGATGCTGTTCGCCGGTGCGCCGTGGCAGGCCGCGTTCGCCGCGTGGGCGGCCGTGCCGCTCGCCAGCGCGTATCTGTTCGGGCGCGCGCCCATCGTCGAGAAATCCGCGGCGGGCGGGACGCTCAGGATACGCGGCCTGCTCCGCGCCCGGCTGTTTTGGGCGTCGATGCTCGCCATCGCGTTCGGCGGCGCGGCCGAGGTCATCGTCGCGCAGTATGCGTCCTCGTTCATGCAAAAGGGGCTGGGGCTGCCCAAAATCGCCGGCGACGCGCTGGGGCTCTGCGGGTTCGCGGCGTTCCTGGGCGCAGGGCGCGCCGCGTATGGCTTCCTGGGCGAAAAGCTGAACCTGCACAAGGTTCTCGTGGGCGGCTCGCTGCTGGCGTTTGCCGCGTATATAGCGATGGTGTTCTCGCCGGCCAAGTGGCTGTCCGTCGCGGCCGTCGCGCTGTGCGGCCTGTGCGTGAGCCTGCTGTGGCCGGGGACGCTCGCAATCGCGTCGAAGGGGATGCCGCTGGCCGGGGCGTCCATGTTCGCGCTTTTGGCCGCCGCGGGCGACATCGGCGCGGCGGCGGGGCCGTGGGCGGTCGGCGCGGCCACGGATTTTTCGATGGGGCTCGCCATGTCCGGCGGCGCGCTCTCCGCGGAGCAACTGGGGCTGCGCGCCGGGCTGCTGCTGGGCGCCGCGTTCCCGCTCGCGTCGCTCGCGGCCCAGATATGGCTGAAAAGGGTCGTGGCGGGGCTGCGGCCGCAGCCGGGGCAGGAACAGGAACAGGAGCATGAACAGGAACATGGACACGCAAATGCGGGATAGACATAGGATGAGCATGGGATGAGCAATAGGATAGATACAGGATTAGGCATGGGATAGATACGGGATGAACCGGACAGGCGCAGGGCCGAAATAGCATGGCAATCAGGATGGGCATATGGCAGGCATAGAATAGGCATAGGGTAGGCATAACAATGGGGCAGGCTAAGGGCAGGATATGCATAGCAATAGGGCGGGCATAAGGGCAGGCTATGGGCAGGCATAGGATAGGCATAACAATAGGGCAAGCATAGGATATGCATAGCATAGGATAAAAATATCATAATAATATTGCAGTCACATGAAATGGAGGGCGTAGACATGGGCACAGGCATGGGCACAAGCATGGGCACAGACACGGGCACAGGCAAGGGCATGGTCTTGGGGGCGCAGCTCTACACAGTGAGGCTGTTCACGCAGTCGGAGAGGGACTTGGACGCCACGCTGCAGAAGTGCGCCGAGATCGGCTACGGCACCGTGCAGATCTCGGCCATCGGGGGGGACATCGCCCCGCAGCGCGTGCGCGAGCTCTGCGACAGGCACGGGCTGCGGATCGTCCTGACGCACACGAATCCCGA
>JAISFK010000159.1 GCA_031263625.1 Clostridiales bacterium | reverse complement strand
ATCAGCGCGATTGACAGCGGCTCTTTCGCGGCAAGTTTCGGTTTCAGGAACTCGTAGCAGACACGCTGATTGGAAAGCTCAAACAGCGTGCGGGGGCTGCCGGTGTAATTCAGCACGCGCCCATTGGCGAAAATTTCCCGCGTATCGTTGTACGTTATCGCGTTGTTTTCGATTTTTCCTGAGTTGTAGGCAAACAAAATGCGGAAATTATGCAGACGCAAATCGATATCCGCTTCCGTTTTCACGTTGTAGCTTTGCCAAAGCCTCAATATTTCTTCGTATTGTTTCATATTACGTGCGTCACCCGCTCGGTTATCGTTTCTTTTATCTGACGTTCAGTGACATCATCCAGCATGTGCGTCAGGATGTTTTCAATCCTCCCGCTCATAAATAACCCTCATTTCACGTTTGACGTTTTCTTTGAATCGACCTCTTGCTTCCTTTTCCTGATTGTACCACAGGCTTGCGCCCTTTGCAAAAAGCCGTGGAATTTGTCTATTGAAAGATCCCGCCGCTTCTGCTAGACTTTAATGTAAGGCGCGAGCCATTCGGAAACTCGGCGCGGGTTGGCAAACATCGCCCGCGCGGTGGCGCAAGAGGGGCGCCGCGCGGCGGCGGGCTTTCGGATACAATCAGACTATGAAACGGAGGGTTTTGGCAATGGGACTTGTTAACTCGGTGGAAATGTTTAAGAAGGCGTATGCCGGCGGCTACGCGATTGGCGCGTTCAATGTGAACAACATGGAAATCATCCAGGGGATAACGGAGGCCGCGAAGGAGGAAAACGCGCCGCTGATCCTGCAAGTGTCCTCCGGAGCCAGGAAATACGCCAACCACACATACCTGATGAAGCTTATCGAGGCGGCCATCGTCGAGACGGATCTGCCGATATGCGTGCATCTCGACCACGGCGATACGTTTGAGCTGTGCAAGTCGTGCATCGACGGCGGCTTCACGTCGGTCATGATCGACGGATCGAGCAAGCCGTTCAAGGACAACATCGCGCTCACGAAGCAGGTAGTCGAATACGCCCACGACAAGGGCATCACGGTCGAGGGCGAGCTGGGCAGGCTGGCCGGAGTCGAGGACGAGGTGAAGGTTTCGGAAAAGGATTCGTCGTACACGGACCCGGACGACGTGGAGGAATTTGTCAAGTCCACGGGCGTGGACTCGCTGGCCATCGCCATCGGCACGAGCCACGGGGCGTACAAGTTCAAGGGCGACGCGAAGCTGCGCTTTGACATTCTGGAGGAAGTGCAAAAAAGGCTGCCTGGGTATCCGATCGTGCTGCACGGCGCGTCGTCCGTCATACCGGAGTACGTCGATGAAATCAACAAGTACGGCGGGCAGATGCCGGGTGCGAAGGGCGTTCCGGAGGACATGCTCAGGAAGGCCGCCACGATGGCGGTGTGCAAGATCAACATCGACTCCGACATAAGGCTGGCCGTGACCGCGACGCTCCGGAAGTATTTCGCGGAGAACCCGTCGCACTTTGACCCGAGGCAGTACCTGACGCCGGCGCGGGCCGAGATCAAGAAGCTCGTGAAGCACAAGCTCGTAAGCGTGCTGGGGTGCAACGGCAAGGCGTGAGCAAAAATTGGGCGGCGCGGGCCGCGCAGGGGAGTTGCGGCTTGGAGGGCGGCAAGGTGTGAGCAAGTAATGGGCGGCGCGAGCCGCGCGGGGGGGCTGCGGCTTGGGAGCGGCAGGCCCAAAATGACGGCGGGAAGTGAAGCGGGGCGCCCGGCAACCCGGCAGGCTGGGGCCGGGCGCCCATGGGGTTTGGGTGTGCGTATGGAGGATGATTCGGTCAGGCTGCAGGTGTTGCTGGCTGAAGCGGGCATTGGATCGAGGCGGCATTGCGAGCGGCTTATCGCGGAGGGCAGGGTGCGCGTCAACGGCGTCGTCGCCGACAGGCTGGGCACCAAGGCGTCGCGGCAGGCGAGCATCGAGGTTGACGGAAAGCCGGCGGCCCCGCCGGCCGACAAAGTCTACATCATGCTGAACAAGCCCAAGGGCTACATTTCGAGCGCGAAGGAGCAGTTCGGCAGAAAGACGGTTTTCGATCTGCTGCCGGCGGAGCCGCCGGAAGCGGCGAGCCGCCTGTTTTCGGTCGGGCGGCTGGACTGCGACACGACAGGGCTGCTGCTGCTGACAAATGACGGCGAGTTCGCGAACCGCGTGGCGCACCCGTCCGGGGAGATTGAAAAGACATACGAGGCCGTCGTCCACGCGCCCGCCACGCCGGAGATGCTGGACATGCTGCGGAGCGGAGTGCGGCTCGGCGACGGCGGCGACGGCTTTGTCACGTCGCCCGCGCGGGCGTGGGCGGGCGGAGGCCCGGACGGCGGCGCGGATGCGGACAGGGCGGGCCAAAACGGCGGCGATGCGGGCACAGCCGGCCCGGACAGCGGCGCCGGCGGCGACCTATGCAATGGCGGTAGCGCAGGCGGCAGCTCGCGCAACGGCGCCGGCGCAGGCCAAAACGGCGCCCAGCGCGGCGGCCACAAGGTGACTGTCGCCATACACGAGGGGAAGAACCGGCAGGTGAGGCGCATGCTTGCGGCCGTCGGGCTGAGGACGGACGCGCTCAAAAGGGTGGCGATCGGCGGGCTTTGGCTTGGCGGCCTCGCGGAGGGGGCATGGCGCCGCATATCGCGCGACGACGCGGTCCGCGCCATATTCGGCCAAAAATAATTTGCAAAAGCGGCTTCGGTTATATATACTAGTACAATATAATTTTTTCAGACCCAAGTTTTGCGCCAAGGCTTGATCGGAACTCAGGGCTTGAACAGGACTTGAAAAGGAATGGTAAACGAAATGTCAATTACAGGCGACAAGATTGCCGAGCTCCGGCAACACAAGGAGAAGCTCGCGCTGGGCGGCGGCCCCGAAAGGATAAAGAAGCAGCGGGCGGCCGGCAAGGGCACGGCCCGCGAGCGGCTGGACATGCTGTTCGACGAGGGCACGTTTGTCGAGATAGACGCCTTTGTGGAGGCCAGGTCGGTGGAATTTGGCATGGCCGAAAAAAGGGTGCGCGGCGACGGCGTGGCGACCGGCTACGGCAGCGTCAACGGCAGGCTTGTTTTCGCGGCGTCCCAGGATTTTACGGTGATTGGCGGCTCCCTGGGCGAGATGCACGCGCAGAAGATCACGAAGGCGATGGACATGGCGGTCAAGATGGGCGCGCCGTTTGTCAGCATGAACGACTCGGGCGGCGCGAGGATTGAGGAAGGGCTTGACTCGCTCAAGGGCTACGGCGAGATCTTCGTCCGCAACGCCCACGCGTCCGGCGTCATACCGCAGATCTCCGTCATTTTGGGGCCGTGCGCCGGGGGCGCCGTCTATTCGCCTGCCATAACGGATTTCATCTTCATGGTGGAAAAGACCGGGAACATGTTCATCACGGGGCCGCAGGTGGTGTCGGCGGTCACGGGCGAGAACGTCACGGCGGAGGAGCTGGGCGGGGCGCGCGCCCACGCCGCCATCAGCGGAGTCGCGCATTTCTGCTCGCCGGGCGAGGCGGAGTGCATCGCGCAGGTCAAGCGCCTGCTCGACTTTCTGCCCGACAACAACCTGAGCGACGCCCCGGCCGCGCTGACGGGCGACAGCGCCGAGCGGCTCGTGCCGGAGCTGGACGCGGCGCTGCCCGACTCGCCCGGCAAGGCATACGACATGCTCGGCGTGATCGCGGCGATTGCGGACGAGGGCGAGTTTCTCGAGATCCAGAAGGACTTCGCGAAGAACATCATAATCGGCTTCGGCAGGCTCAACGGCGCGACGGTCGGCTTTGTCGCGAACCAGCCGACGCACATCGCCGGCTCGCTCGACGTCAACGCCTCCGACAAGGCCGCACGGTTCGTGCGCTTCTGCGACTCGTTCAACATACCGCTCGTGTCGCTGACCGACGTGCCGGCCTTTCTGCCGGGCGTGGATCAGGAGCACAGCGGCATCATACGGCATGGCGCGAAGCTCCTGTACGCGTTTTCGGAAGCGACGGTGCCTAAGATAAACGTCATCCTGCGCAAGGCGTATGGCGGGGCGTACATCGCCATGAACAGCAAGCATTTGGGCGCCGACCTCGTGTTCGCGTGGCCGACGGCGGAGATCGCCGTCATGGGGCCGGACGGCGCGGCCAACATCATATTCCGCAAGGACATCGCCGAGGCGGCGGATCCGATTGCGGCGAGGGCGCAGAAGATCGGCGAGTACGCCGAAAAATTCTCGAACCCATACGTCGCCGCGGCGCGCGGGTACGTGGACGACATCATAGAGCCGTCGCAGACGCGCGCCAGGCTGATCGGCGCGCTGGAAATGCTCGCGTCGAAGCGGGAGACGAGGCCGTCCAAGAAGCACGGCAACATCCCGCT
>JAISFK010000151.1 GCA_031263625.1 Clostridiales bacterium | reverse complement strand
CGCGCCGAATTTGACATCATCCGCTTGATATACTATGATTAGTGGCATAAATAACTTGTATAGGAAACCCTTTGCGTGAAAAACAATATGCCGGCTAACAACGTACTGTCTTTTGAGCGGGACCACGACTTCTACTTCAGGCTTGCCGTAAAACACGCCATGCAGCGCGACTTTGCCGCGGCCCTCAAGTATATAGACAAGGCCATCGAGCAGGACGTGTTCAACGCGGACTACCTGTTCAACAAGGCGTGCGTCCTCGTCGAGCTGAAAAAGACCAGAGAGTCCACCAGAGTGCTGAACAATATTATATGGAAGATCGACCCGACATACGCGGAGTGCTATTTCGGGCTGGGCTGCAACTATTTTGAGATAGGCGATTTCAGGAAGGCGCTTTTCAATTTTGAGAAATACGTCGCGATGGAGGACGGCGGCGAATTTTTCGAGGACGCGTATGAAATTTTGCTCTACATGCAGATCACGTCGCAGGACGCATTTGACTACGAAATCGGCGACAGGCTGGTGGAGCGGACGCGCGAGGCCAGGAAGCAAAAAACCAGCTCGATGAAGTTTCACGCGGACGGCAGCGCGAGCCTTTTTCGGGGGAACTACAAGGACGCCATCAGCAAATTTGAAAAATCCATCATGGCGTGCCCGGAGCTCGCGAGCGCCAGGGTGAGGCTGTCCATGGCGTACTACATGACGGGCCAGCTCAAGCTCGCGACGGCGCTGGCGGGCAGCGCGCTCAAAATCCAGAGGGGCAACTACATGGCCAAGCTGTGCCTCGCGCTGTACTATTCCGTGGACGGCAAGGCGGACATGTCCGAGCGGACGCTGCGCCTGCTTGAGCGCATGCGCAGCAGGAAATGCGGCAAGGACAAGCAGAAGGATGCGCAGAAGGCCGAGGACCATGTCTTTTACGAGCGGATGCTGAGCAGCGCGCCGGTCGGGGAGGAGCTCAAGCGGCGGCTTGCGGGCGTCGCGAAAAAGCTGTCCGCGCCGACCGGGGCTGGGGTATAGGTTATTTTGGGAGACAGGGAGACAGGGACGAATAGGACACGGGGATATGGAGACAGGGGACAGGGGACAGGAGGATGGCAGAACTGTGGACGCGGCGATGAACGGTATCCCAAAAGCGCTGGTCGTCATGGGCAGCGATTCGGATTTTGCGGCGGTGGAGCCGTGCTTCAAGCTCCTTGGCGAGCTCTCCGTCATGTTTGAGGCCCACGTCTGCTCCGCGCACAGGTCGCCCGGCAAGGCGGCGGAGCTGGCGAAGGGCGCGGAGGGCAGGGGCTTTGGCGTGATAATCGCGGCTGCGGGGAAGGCGGCGCATCTGCCGGGGGTGCTCGCAGCGTACACGCCGCTGCCCGTCATAGGGCTGCCCGTCAGCTCGCCGGCGCTGGACGGGCTGGACGCGCTGCTGTCGATGGTGCAGATGCCGCCCGGCGCACCGGTCGCGACGGTCGCGCTCGACGGCGCGGAAAACGCCGCCCTGCTCGCCGCGCAGATCCTCTCCGTCGCGAGCCCGCCGCTTAGGGAAAAGATGCGGGCCTACAAAAAGGCCCTGGCCGACAGGATAGAGGAAAAGGACGCCGCCCTGGGCGAAAGGCTGCGCAAGTACATGCCCACGGCGTAGCGGCGGCATAGCGGCGGCGGGGCGAATTGCGCGGGCTGTGGAATGGCGTGTGGCGGGGCGCACGGGCGGTGCCGGGGCGGGCTGAGCGGACTACGCGGGCTGCCGAATGGCGCCTGAGCGAGTTGCGCGGGCGGCGCCGGGGCGGACTGTGCCGGTTGCGCGGATTACGGAATGGCGCGTGGCGGGCCGCGCGGGCGGCGTAGCAGCGCGTCGTAACAGGCGGCGACGGGCCGCGCAAGTTGCGGGGTGGCAACGGGCCGAGCCGCAGCTGGCCGCTCGCAAGCCAGCGCGCGCCTTGCCAGCTTCAATATGCCGGCCACGCTCGCGCCCGACAGCCTCGATTGGCGGGCTGCGCAAACTATTCGGAGGTTTTGCCATGACACAGATAGGGGTGCTGGTATCCGGCGGGGGCACGAACCTTCAGGCCGTCATAGACCGCATCGCCGACGGGACGCTGGGCAAATGCGCCATCGCGGTCGTCATATCGTCGCGGCCCGGCGCATACGCGCTGGAGCGGGCCGCCCGCGCGGGCCTGCCGGCCGTGTGCGTCGAGCGCAGGCGGCACGGCGACATAGACGAGTACACGCGCGCGCTCGTCGGGGAGCTTCGCGCCCGCAGCGTGGAGCTGGTCGTGATGGCGGGGTTCCTGACAATCACCGGGCGCGAGCTCGTCGAGGCGTACCCCAACCGCATAATCAACGTGCATCCGGCGCTGATCCCGTCTTTTTGCGGGAAGGGCTTCTACGGCCTGGCGCCCCACCAAAAGGCGCTGGAATACGGCGTCAAGGTGACGGGCGCGACGACGCATTTCGCGACGCTCGAAGCGGACGCCGGCCCGATCATCATGCAAAAAGCCGTCGAAGTCCGCGAGGACGACACGCCGGAATCGCTCCAGCGGCGCGTGATGGAGCAGGCGGAGCAGGTCATACTGCCGGAGTCCATACGCCTCTACTCGGAGGGCCGGCTGCGCGTGGAGGGCAGGCGAGTCGCGATTGCCCGCTGAGCGCGCCCATCCGCGCAGCAAGGCGCCGCCGCGCGCCCGTGAGGAACGAGCGACACGCGCGGCCGGCCCGACGGGGTGGGGCAAAACCCCGTTCAAAAGACGGAGCCGGGCGGCGCCGCCGCGCGGCTGAGCGCGGCGCGGGCGCAACGCGCCCGTAAGGAACGAGCGACATGCGCGGTCGTTCCGACGGGGCATGGGGCAGAGCCCCGTTCAAAATCAAGGAAAGGGATGGTGTCCAAAAATGGTCAAGAGAGCACTGATCAGCGTTTCCGACAAGACGGGCGCGGTCGAGTTCGCGAAGGAGCTGGAGAGCCTGGGGTTTGAGATCATATCTACGGGCGGCACGGCCAAAACCCTGGCGGACGCGGGCGTCAAAATCACCGTGATCCAGTCGGTGACGGAGTTTCCCGAATGTCTTGACGGGCGCCTGAAAACGCTGCACCCCAAGATACACGGCGGGCTGCTCGCCATGCGCGGCAACCAGACGCACATGGCGGAGATGCGGGAGCTGGGCGTTGGCATGATCGATCTGCTGGTCGTCAACCTGTACCCGTTTCTCAGGACGATCGCCAAGGATGGCGTGACGCTCGAGGAAGCCATCGAGCAGATAGACATCGGCGGGCCGGCCATGCTGCGCTCCGCGGCGAAGAACTACCAGGACGTGACGGTGATCGTCGATCCCGCCGACTACGGGGCGGTTCTCGGCGAGATCGAGCGGGCGGGCTCCGTGCCGCGCCAGCTGAACTTTTCGCTCGCGCGCAAGGTGTTCGAGCACACCGCGAGCTACGACGCCATGATCGCGGCGTATTTGGGGCAGCGCGACGGCGAGCCGGGGGCCGGCGCCGCCGCAGCGGCGACTGCGGCCAATGCGGCGGCCGAGGCGGTGGCAACTGGCGGGGCCTCGGGGCAGGCCGCATCGACGCCAGCGCCCGAGGCCAAGGCGGCGTCCGCGCCTGAGGCGGCTGGCGGTGCTTCGGGGCAGGCAGCCGCCACCGCCGCGCCCGCATCGGCACCGGCATCGGCACCAGCTTCAGCGCCCGCTCCCGCATCTCAGCCCGATCCGGCCCCGGCGGCCGCATCGGCGCCCGCGCCAGCGCCCGAGGCGCCGGCTTTCCGCGACAAGTACACGCTCACGTTCGACAAGGCCATGGACATGCGCTATGGCGAGAACCCGCACCAGAGGGCCGCGTTCTACCGGGAGCCGCTGCCTGCGCCCGGATCGCTCGCCACGTTTTGGCAGCTGCACGGGAAGGAGCTCTCGTACAACAACATCGGCGATCTGGACGGGGCGCTGTCGCTGCTGGAGGAATTTGGCGAGCCGGCGGCCATAGCGGTCAAGCACGCCAACCCGTGCGGCGCGGCGGTCGCGGCCGACATCCACTCCGCCTTCGTCAAGGCGTGGGAAGGCGACCCGACGTCGATATTCGGCGGGATCATCGCGCTCAACAGGACAGTTGACGCCGCGACCGCCGCGGAGATCGGCAAGATCTTCATAGAGATCGTCGCGGCTCCGGACTTTGACGCGGACGCGCTCGCGATACTCACGAAAAAGAAAAACATCCGCCTGCTGAAGCTGGATACGGCCGCCGCCAGAAAGCGCTATCTGGCGGCCGGCGCCGGGCAGCTCGCGATGAAAAAGGTCAGCGGCGGGCTGCTCGTGCAGGAGGCCGACGCCGCCGTCGCGGATCGCGGCGCACTCAGGGCCGTGACGGCCCGGCAGCCCTCGGAGGCCGAGCTGGAGGACCTGCTGTTCGGCATGGCGGTCGTGAAGCACGCGAAGTCCAACGCGATCGCGCTCGCGAAGAACCTCGCGACGGTCGGCGTCGGACCCGGCCAGACGTCGCGCATCATGGCGGCGAAGATCGCGATCGAGATCGCGGGCGGCAGGGGCAGCGGCGCCGTCGCGGCGTCGGACGCGTTTTTCCCGTTCGGCGACTGCGTGGAGGCGATGGCGGCGGCCGGCGTGACGGCGATCATCCAGCCGGGCGGCTCGCAAAACGACAAGGAGTCCATCGAGGCGTGCGACAGGCACGGCATGGCGATGGTGCTGACGGGCATGAGGCATTTTATGCACTGAAATAAAAAATAAAGCCGAAAAGGGA
>JAISFK010000148.1 GCA_031263625.1 Clostridiales bacterium | reverse complement strand
CTTCATAGTTCAAATCGCGAAGCGCGCTACCCGTTTTGGACGCGATCTGCTTTTGCATTATGGCTAAATCGTCCGCGCATGTTTTGTCGTCAGAGCATAGACGCAAAAAATTATCAAATACTCGCCTTGCGCCTGAAATCAGTGCGGATGTTTTTTCATTTTCCTCGCGCTGCACCAGCAACTCCCGCATTTTAGTAATTGTGGTGTCAACTCCGACTGGCCTCCCAACTGCGGAAGAAACCTCCACGAGGCACTTTGCCTGCATCCCGCGTGTTTCATCCAGCAATGAAATGGCGCGTGAAAACAAAGTTTCCGGCAGTAATTTCCTACGGTCAATACTGTCAATAATTTGTTCAGCCTTTTCGCGCAAGTGCGAGAACGCAATTTCTAAATCCTGCAACGATCCTGATTCCATGCTTGTTTAGCATCTCCTTTCGTTAGCTCAAAAATCATCAAATCCTGTTCGGCCGCGAGCAAAATCGCATCACCGCATCACCCATGCCGCTTGCGAGCCTTGCCTCGCCTCGCCCGCCCGCCTACGGAATGCCGCCTGCCCGCGGGAGCCCGCCCGCCTGCGGGCCTTTCCCGAGCTTGCGCCACACGGTCAGCATGAAGACTAGGTAGCACGTCACGCTGCCCAGCACGTGCGACACCGGCTCCGCGTAAAACACGCCGCCCGCGCCCAGCCGGAGCGCGTAGCCGAACAGCAGGACAAACGGGATCACTATGACGCCCTTGCGCAGCACGGAAAAAAAGATGGCCCGCTTTGTCATGCCCAGCGACACGAACCCCGCCTGCCCCAAGCCCTGGAACGCCATGAGGAAAAACACCGCGAAGTACGCCCGCGCCGCGACGACGCCCGTGGCGATCAGCGTCGGGTCGCCGTTGAATATGCGTATGAGCCCCTCCGTAAAAATCAGGGCGACCAGCCAAAAGATCACGTGTATGGACAGGCTGGCGAACGATATGAACTTCATGGCGGCCCGCACGCGGTCGTGCCGGCCCGCGCCGTAATTGAAGCTCATGACGGGCTGCGCCGCCTGCGTCAGCCCCATGCCCGGCAGCTGGATGATCTCCTGTATCGAGTGGATCACGACCATCACGCCCACATACAGGTCGCCGCCCAAATCCTGCATGGCCACGTTGTACACCGCGCCGACCGCGCTGTTCGTCAGCTGCATCGTGAAGCCCGCGAGGCCGAGGGCGAGCGACCGCCGCACTATCGGCGCGGAAAGCCGCATGTCGCGGAGCCTCAGCCGTATGACGGCCTTGCCGCCGGCCAGGAACCTGACAATCCACGCGGCGGAGCACATCTGGCTGATGACCGTGGCGACCGCCGCGCCTTTCACGCCCATGCCGAAGCCGTAGATGAACAGCGGGTCGAGCGCGATGTTGAGAACCGCGCCCAGCAGCACGCTCAACATGCCGACGCGCCCGAAGCCCTGGGCGTTTATGAACCCGTTCATGCCGAGGCCGCACATCGCGAATACCGTGCCGCCGAGGTATATGGCCAGGTATTCCTCGGCGTCGCCGATTATGGCGTCGCTCGCGCCGACGAGAAAGAGCAGCGGCCTCCGCAGGGCGAGCCCGGCGACGGTGAGCGCCGCGGCCGCGACCAGCAGCATGGCGAAGGCGTTGCCCATGATGGACGCGGCCCTGCCCGCGTCGCCCGCGCCGCGCGATATTGAGAACAGGGGCAGGCTGCCCGCAGTGCACAGCCCCGTGAACGCGGATATGGCCGCTATGATCGGGAACGCCAGCCCGACGCTGGCAAGGGCCAGCGTCCCGTCGCCCTGCCAGCGCCCAAGCCATATGCGGTCGAATATGTTGTAGAGCAGGTTCACGAGCTGGGCCAGCGTCATCGGCACGGCAAGCCGCAAAATCCTGCCCGCCACGCTGCCGCTTGAGAAATCGGCGACAGACGGGTTGGCGCCGTGCGGGCTCCCACTGTCTCCGTTCGCAACGCCGGCATCTGGCACGCCGCTGCCACCTCCGCTCGAAAGGCCGGCCCCCGGCACGCCGCCGCCGTGCGGGCCGCCGCCCTCGCCATCCGCGCCCTTGGCGAACCCTGCCGACGATTGGCTGCCGCTTGGGAAGTCGTCCGCAGGCGGGCCATCGCCATGCGGGCTGCCGCCCTCGCTACCAGCGACGGCGCCCCCGCCCTTGGGGCGAAACAGCCGCAGCTTCATTCTTCGTCGAACACGACGGCGACCTTGCCGCACTGCCCGCCCGCCATCAGCCGGTACGCCTCGTCCGCGTCGTCCAGCGCGAACCGGTGCGTCACGAGGGCCTCCGGGTGGATGTCCCACCTCGCCAGCTTGCCCACCAGCTCCTCCATGCGCCAGATGCTCGTCACCCACGAGCCGTATATGCTTTTCTGCGAGTGTATCATGTCCGGGCTGGGGCTGAGCTCGACCGTGCCGCCCTCGCCTACGAACGCGATCTTTCCCCACCTCGCGGCGGCGCGGACGGCCAGCTGGCGCGCGTCCGTGTGGCCCGAGCAGTCCACGGCGCGCTCGACGCCGGCGCCGCCCGTCAGGGCCATGATCCCCGCGAGCGCGTCCTCGCCGGGCCCGAACACCCTGTCGCACAGCTTCTTTTCCCGCGCGAGGCCGCAGCGGTACTCGCTGACGTCCGTGCCGTACAGCCTCTCGGCGCCCATCGCGCGCGCGAGCATGAGGGCGGCCAGCCCGACCGGCCCCAGGCCCGTCACGAGCACCGCGTCCGTGCCGGACACGCCGATCTTCGCAAGCCCCTCGTACACCGTTCCGAAGCCGCAGGCCACCTGCGCCCCGTCAACGTATGTCAGGCTGTCCGGGAGCGGCACGCAGTCCTTTTCGTCAACGAGCATGTACGGCGCCATGCCGCCGTCGCGCTGCCAGCCATAGGCCGCCCGGTGCGGGCTGGTGCAGCTTATCATGTAGCCCTGGCGGCAGTCCATGCAGACGCCGCAGCCGGAGATGTGGTAGACGACCACGCGGTCGCCCTCCTTGAAGCGCTTCATGCCGGGGCCGCATTTGACTATCTGCCCGGCCGGCTCGTGCCCCGCGATCTTGTCCTGGTACGCTTCCGGCCCCTTCCCCAAGTGCTCGCGGTAGATGGCCCTGATGTCGCTGCCGCAGATGGTGGACGCCTTGACGCGCACGAGCGCCTGGCCGTGCCCCGGCTCCGGGATCGCGACCTCTTTGAACACGACCGTGCTGTTTCCGGGCAAATACGCGGCCTTCATCGTCCCCCCGGCCGCCGGCGCGAATGATCCTGTTGCGTTCATAGTGCAGTCATCCCTCCATTCCAAATATATAGCTGAATATATAGCTGATTGTATAGCTGATTATATCATACGCGCGCGCACGATACGCAAATAGCGCCATAAAATATCAATTTGAGCTCAACTTGAACGGTCCTTGAACAATCTGGGCAATTTGAATATTTTGGCAATTCGCGGCATTTTGCGGCGGCGACAGAATGTGCTATAATTTAAGGGCATGAGCATATGCAATTTAGAATCCAAAGCGAGGTTTTAGCAATGAATCTTGCAAAAGTATACGCTGGCGGTCAGGTAACGGTGCCGATTGAAATACGAAAAAAATTGCGGCTTAAAGAAGGCGACAAGCTGTTGTTCACTGAGCGCGAAAACGGCGATGTCGTAATCGGCAACGCTTCCGCCACCGCAATCAAAAAGGCGCAGAAAGCGTTTGAGGGCGCGGCAAAGGATTTTGGATTTGACAGCGAGGACGATGTTCTGGCCGAGGTCATGAAAATGCGTTACGGGGACGAGCAATCGTGAGGATCATGGCCGACACGAATGTGCTTTTGTCCGCTATCTTTTTTCCGGCTTCCGTTCCTGCCAAGGCGTTAATGCACGCCGCGCGGCAACATGAGCTGGTGCTGTGCGATTATATCATTGCGGAAGTCTTTGACGTCGTGTCGCGCAAGCGGCCTGACTTGTTGCCTGACGCAGACGTATTGCTCGCGGAATTATCCTATGAAACAGTCATTGCTCCGCGTAAACCAAGCAAACTAATAGCAGATCCCAAAGACGCGCCTATTTTAAACTCCGCAATTCTGGAGAATGTAGATATAATTATTAGCGGCGACAAGCACTTTTTGCGACTTGGCATAGAGCGCCCAAAGCCTATGACACCTGCTCAGTTTGCAGAATTGATTGAAAGGGATGGTTACTAGCATGATGCATTACAGGCTTGTCGTTTCGGATCTGGACGGGACGCTGCTGGACGGCGGCGCCCGGATCACGGAAACTGCCAGGCGGCAGATCGGGGCGTTTCAGGAAATGGGCGGCGTCTTTACGATAGCCACGGGCAGGAACGAGCAGTCAACGAGGGCGTTCGCGGCCCAGATAGGCGTCCGCGCCCCGGTCATCGCGTACAACGGCGCAAAGGTCGT
>JAISFK010000141.1 GCA_031263625.1 Clostridiales bacterium | reverse complement strand
CGGCGGCGGCCGGATCCGGGTTCAGGACGGTAAGCTCGGCCGCCCCGTATTCGCCATGCTCATTTGAAGAAACGGCGCCGCCAAAGCTTGCGGCAATCAGCTGTGCGCCGTAGCAAATGCCGAGTATCGGCACGCCCATTTTAAAGATGTCCTCCGAGCAGCGAGGCGAGCCCGGCGCGTTGACGCTGCTCGGCCCCCCCGTGAATATAATGCCCTTTGGCGCCAGGGCGCGTATCCGCTCCGGCGGCGTCGTGTACGGCAGCACCTCGCAGTAGACGCGCTCGTCGCGCACGCGCCGCGCAATCAGCTGGTTGTACTGGCCGCCAAAATCCAAAACAACAATCAGTTCATGTCCCGTAGGCATAGCGCAAGCTCCCCATAAGTTCCTTTTACTGTATTCTATATTACTCTATTATTCTATTACTCTATATCACTTTTCCCTGGCATATGCAATCATGCCTTTCGCGGCCACGGCGCCCTGCCCGGCTGCCACGGCAATCTGCCTGAAAACCCCCGTGCAGTCGCCAGCCGCGAACACGCCCGGCACATTGGTCGCCTGCCCCCTGTCCGTCGCTATGTCGCCCTCCGGGGTCAGCGCGACGCCGAGCTTTTTTGCTATGTCCGCGCTCCCGGCGACGCCATAGGCGACAAAAAGCCCGTCCAGCCGCACCTCGCTCCCGTCCCGCAGGCGCGCGCCCTCCAGCCTGCCGTCGCCAAACAGCTCCGCGATCGGCTCGCGGACGCATGCAAACGCGCCCGCCTCCTTTTTGAGGCTGCCGCTAAACTCCGGCTCGGCGCCGTTCGTGTATATGGTCACGTCGGCTGTCGCCGCGGACAGCTCGATGGCCTCCTGGACGGCGTAGTCCGTGTAGCCGAGCACGCCGGTCTTTTTGCCCCTGAAGAAGAACCCGTCGCACACGGCGCAGTAGCTGACCCCCTTGCCCTCATACGCGCCAATGCCATTGACGGGCGGCTTGGCGCGCTTCGCCCCCGTCGCGATGAGCAGCGTCCGGGCCTCCAGCCGCTCGCCCGGCGTCAGCGCGTAGAAGCCGCCGTCCGCGAATCCGGCGCCGACAACCTGGCCATCGACAAACGCGGCGCCCAGCGCACGCGCCTGCGCCTCGCCGGCTCTTTGCAGCTCGGCCCCGCTGACCGGCCCGGCAAGGCCGTAGTAGTTGTCTATGCGCGCGGCCTCGCGCAGGCTGCCGCCGTCCAGCCCGACGACAGCCGCGCTCAGCCGCGCCCTTGCTACGTAGATGGCCGCCTGTATGCCGGCGGGCCCTTTTCCGATTATGATGGCGTGATGCAAGCAACAGCACATCCTTCCATTTGATAATTGGGAGCACGGCGCCCGGCGCACTGCAGCAGCCGCGGGCGCGGAAAGGGCGAGCGCCCGCGACCGCGAGGGCGCGCTATGCCGCTTCCGCGCTTTGGGCGGCTTTTTGAATCCGCTCCGCGTCCATCGGCCCAACGGAATAGTCCGCCAGCCTGCCGCTTTTCGCAAAGACAAACACGCTGGGGTAGTCCGCTACCATGAATGTCCGCGCCAGCGACGCCTCGCCGTCGTAAAACGAGTTTTCAGGCGCAAGCCCGCATTCCGCCAGCCGCGACTCCAGCTCGGCCCGCATGGCCGCCCCCGGCGCAGGCCCGGCGCGAGCCGGCGCATCGGCGCCGGCGGCGTCATTTGCGCCAACGGCGGCATCGGCGCCAGCGGGGGCGCCAGTTGTGGCGCCAGCCGCGCCAACGAGGCCATTTGCCCCAGCAGGGGCGTCGGCGCCAGCGGGGGCGCCGGACGGCGGCACAAACACGTTCAGCACCTTTGGCGAGCCCCCGTCTTCGGCGGATTGGGCGTACTCGCCGAATGTCCTGAGCAGCTGCGCCGACTGCGGGCTGTCCTCCGACCAGAACACCAGAAACACAACGCTGCCGGAAAAACTTGAAAAAGGCACTGCCGAGCCGTCGTAGTCCAGCAGCGCAAATTCGGCGGGCGAATCCGGATCGGCCCCGCCCTCGCTTGCCCCGCCCCCGCTTGCCCCGGCAACGCTCGCCTCGCCCTCGCTCTCTCCGGCCTCGCTCGCCCCGGCATTGCCCGCCGCAGCAGGGGCAACCCCGCCGCCGGAGCCTGCAACGGAGGCTTCGCCGGCCCGGCCCGCAGCGTCCGCCTGCGCCTCGCCGGAGCCCGCCGCGGCGGTTTCGCCGCCGCCCCGCGCAGCTTCCTTCGCCGCCCTGTTCTTTGCCGCAACGCGCTCTATCGTCGATTGGTTGTTCAGGTAAAGCGCGAACATGAACAGGCCGACGAGCAGCGCCATCAGCGCCTTGAACGCATACTCGCGGCGGCCCGCGCCGCGCCTCCCGCCCCCGCTTTTGGGCAAAGGGCCCGCGCCGCGCGCGATGCCTGCCGCGCCATTGGCTTCTTTGGCCGCTCCGCGGCTTTCGCGCGCCGCGCCGTCGCCGCCCGGCTTGCCCGTCATGGCTCAGGCCACCCGTCGCCGCCGTCCGCCGGGCCGTTTTTTTCGGCGCCGGCCGGCCTGAATCTGCCCATGTCGGGCGGCGCGGCTTCCCAGCCCTGCCTGCGCGGCCTTTTGCTCCTCAGCGATTCAATCCGTTCCGCAAGGGCTGCGGCGCTCTCCGCATTGCCGGGCGCGTTGCCGGGCGCTTCGCCCGCGCGCGCCTGCCGTGCCGCGTGGCCCGGCCGTCGCCCGCCATGCGCCGCGCTCTGGCCGGCACCTCGCCAAGCGGGATTTTGGGGCGGGGCCTCGCCTCGGCTCGCGCCGCGCCCGAAACCCTCCGGGCCGCCAGGCCGCGCCGCCTGCCAGCCACCGCCCTGCGCGTTCATGCCGCCGCCCTGCCAGCTGTCGCCACCCGCGCCCGCGCCGCCTTGCCGGGCGCCTCCGCGCGCGACTGCGCCGTTGCCCTGCGCGCCGGCGCTATTCCGCTGCCAGCCGCCATCTCGCGCGCTCGCGCCAGCCCCCTGCCAGCCGCTGCCTTGCGCATCCGCCGCCTGCCAGCCGCCGTCCTGCGCGCCCGCGCCGCCGCGCATGTCGCGCATATCGCCCGCTCCCAAGTCGCGCTGCCGATCGGCCGGGCCTCCCTGCCTGGCGGCAACCGGCCTGCCCTGCGCCTGCGGGCCGCCCTGCAGCCACGCGCCCGGCTGCCCAGCCGGCAGGCCCCCCTCGCGCTGGCCTGCCGGCCCGCCCGGATATCCCTGCCGCGCCGCGCCCGCCTGATTCGGCGGGTAGCCGGGCCGGCGCTGCGCCTGCCGGCTCGATGGATGGCTCAGGCCCCGATCCGCCGAAGGCAGGCCCGCAGCGGGCATTGGGCGGCGCGCCCCCGCA
>JAISFK010000044.1 GCA_031263625.1 Clostridiales bacterium | reverse complement strand
TGGCATGGCAGACGTGGCAGATCGCGTCGCCGCCGACGCCGATCCGGCGGCAACATGCCGCGCCGCCGCCCCAGGCAAGCGGGCCAAAGACGCTGAAGCTGCCAAGCGGGCGCGACAGGCCCTCGCCCGTCATCTTTATGAAGCTCTCCTTGCGCGTCCAGATGCTGTAAAACAGCTCGAGCCTGCCATGCCCGTCTGCCGGCTCCGAAAAAAGCCGCCCGCGCTCGTCCGCGGAAAAAAAGCGGTTCGCTATGTTCATGTCTATGGGCCTGACAATCTCGACGTCGATGCCGACCGGCGCGTCGCACAGGGCGCATACGACATGCCTGCCGGAATGAGAAATGTTGAAGTGGGGGAGGCCGGCAATGGCAGGGCCTGCACCGGCGGAACCGGCGATGGCCGAGCCATCGCGGGCGGGAGCAACGACAGCAGGGCCAAGGCCAGCGCCTGCGGCAAGGCCCGCGCCATGCCCGCCGGAATGTGGCATGCTGAAGCGGGGCGCCCCCGCCGCAGCCGCTCCCTGCATGGGCGCGGCCAGCATGGGCTTTTGGCGCTCGCCCAGCTCGAAGCGCAGCTCGCAGTTTTGCAATCCCGTGGCAAGGCAGATGGCGCGCCTTGCCATAACGTCGCCCAGCAGCGAGCGGGCGGCGTCGGCGAAGCGCCGGAACCTGCCCAGGCGCTCCGCCTTTTCGCGCGACACGAGCCCGCGCAGGGCCTCATATTCATCCGCCGACAAACATTCGCCCGCCGCAAATTCGTCTGCCGCCAGGCGCCCGCCCGCGACTCGCTCGGTGTCTACAGCCAGCTCGGCGCCTGCCGCCAGCTCGGCATCTGCGACCCGCTCGGCGCCCGCCGCCAGATATTCGTATTCGCCCGCCGCCAATTTCCCCGCCGCCAGGCGCCCGCCCCCCGCCAGCTCGGCGCCGACGGCCAGCGCGAAGACCTTTAGCATCCAAGCTCCCGCTCAAGCCCGTCGCACGCGGCCTCCACGGCGGCCATGTCCTTGCCGCGCAGCGCCTTGTTGCCCGTCTTCAGCAGATCGCCCAGCCGGCCCTTCTCGTCCTTCTGCGCGCCCTTCCTGCGCGTTTCGGCCTGCGCCATCAGGCGCGTCAGGCGGTTGCGCGCCTCCGACTCGCTGCGGAACGCCTCGTCGTGCGCCGCGTACTGCTCGGCGTCGCGTATCGCCTTCTGTATGTCGGCGTCGTTCATGTTGCCCGACGACGTGATGGATATCTCCTGCTGCTTGCCCGTCGCCAAGTCCTTCGCGCCCACGTTCACAATGCCGTTCGTGTCTATCGTGAACGTCACCTCGATCTGCGGCACGCCGCGCGGCGCCATCTGTATGCCCTTCAGCTTGAAGCGCCCCAGCGTCTTGTTCTGGCTCGCCATCGGGCGCTCGCCCTGCAGCACGTGGATATCCACGGACGCCTGAAAATTCCCGGCCGTCGTGAAGACCTGGCTCTTTGATATGGGGATCGTCGTGTTCCTCTCGATAATGACGGTGCACACGCCGCCAAGCGTTTCGATGCCGAGGGACAGCGGCGTGACGTCCAGCAGCAGCAGATCCGTGACCAGCCCAATCATGACCCCGGCCTGCAGCGCGGCGCCCGTCGCCACGCACTCGTCCGGGTTGATGCCCTTATAGCCGTCTTGCCCCGTGATCTCCCTGACCTTGTCCTGAACCGCCGGCATGCGCGTCGAGCCGCCGACCAGTATGACCTTGCCCAGCTCGGACGGCGACATGCGCGCGTCGGAGAGCGCCTGCATGACGGGCTCCACGGTGGCCTGGACGAGGTGCGCCGTCAGCTCGTTGAATTTCGCCCGCGTGATCTGCGCCGAGAGGTGCAGGGGCGCGCCCCGGTGCTCCATGAAATACGGGAGGCTGATGTCCGCGATGTCCGTGGACGACAGCTCGGTCTTGGCCTGCCTCGCGGCCTCGAGCAGCCGCTGCATGGCGACCGGCTGGCTGCTGGGATCGGCCTTCTCGCTGGCCTTGAAATTCGCCGCGAGGTAGTCGGCCAGGCACTTGTCAAAGTCGTCGCCGCCGAGCCGGTTGTTGCCCGCCGTCGCTATGACCTCTATGACCCCGCCGCGAATGTCGAGGATGGACACGTCGAACGTGCCGCCGCCCAAATCGTACACGAGCACGCGCCGCGGCTCATCCTTGTCCAGCCCGTAGGCTATGGCCGCCGCCGTCGGCTCGTTTATGATGCGGCGCACCTCCAGCCCTGCGATGGTCCCGGCGTCCTTCGTGGCCTGGCGCTGCGCGTCCGTGAAGTAGGCGGGCACCGTGATCACGGCCTCGCTGACGGACTGCCCCAGGTACGCCTCCGCGTCGGCCTTCAGCTTTCTGAGTATTATCGCGGATATTTCCTGCGGGGCGAACGACTTGCCGTCTATCTTTATCGCGCGGCTCGTCCCCATGTCGCGCTTGATGGACGACACCGTCCGGGACGTATTCGTCACCGCCTGGCGGATGGCCGTCTGGCCGACAAGGCGCTCGCCGCTCGCCGTGAACGCGACGACGGACGGCGTCGTGCGCTGCCCCTCGGCGTTGGGTATTATCACGGGCTTGTCGCCCTCCATGACCGCCACGCAGGAATTTGTCGTGCCCAAATCGATGCCAATTATCTTGCCCAAAACATCTGCCTCCCGGAAAATATATTCGCCTGCGGGCCAGGCGCCAGATTCAAAAACGCGGCTCGCCGCGCCGACTCCAAAACCGACGGGCCAGGCGCCAGCAACCATGCGCCGACCGCCAGGCGCCAGCTTCTGACTGTTTGCGCCGAGCGCCGACCTCTGACTGTCGCGGCGTCAGCGCCCGCGCCCGCGCTCATCTGTCGCAGCGTCAGCGCCCGCGCCCGCGCTCAAACGACGCATGGCATTTGGGGCAGCTTATCTCTATGCGCCCGCGCACCTTGGGCACGCGCAGCGTGTTGCGGCAGCGCGGGCACTTGTAGTAGCTGTGCGTCTTGCGCTCCCTGAACCGCCGCAGCCCGTTTTTCGCGCCGCTCGCGAGCGACGACTTCGCGCGAACGAACCACTGCAGCTCGCGCCTGCGCGCGGCCTCGTTCTTTGAGAGCGTCCTGAATATGGAATACGCGAAGATCGCCAGGCTGACAGGGTACAAAACCGCGCCCCAGGCGAATATCGACACCAGACAGAGCACCAGCGCCGCCGATATCAGGTATTTGCTCATCTCGTCCTGCCCGTAGCGGTCAGCAAGAAAGAGCTGCAGCTTGTACTGCAGGGTGTGAAGCAGATTTTTCATTTTCGCGAATCCTTGCATGTTATTTTGCCGGCCGCGCGCCTGCTGGCGGCTGGCCTGCCCGTTTTTATACTGACGAGCATTTGAATTTTCCATAATCGCGAGTCAGTAATACTCGTTTCCTCTGTCCGACCGCAAATTGCGGTCGGAATTTCAATCGCTCACGAGTATAAGCGCTGTGTTCCATCCTAATCCGATTATATAAATTGACTATAGCGCAAATATGACAAATTTGTAAAAATCGCTCATTTCAGGTGCTCGGCGGCGGCGCGCTCAATCGCGAGGCCGTCCTCGTAGCGCCGCATGAACGCCGCGAACCCGGCCGCGTCGCGCCCATCCGGCATGGCCACGCTGTCGCCGCCGCCCGCGCCCTCGCCCGCCGCGCCGGCAAACACTCTGCCCGCCAGATACGCTTCAAGCGTTTCGCCGCCCCGCCTGTTCAGCAGGTACGCGGCAAGCAGCGCTATCCCCCACGCGCCGCCCTCGCCGGCGGACTCCATGACGGCGACGGGCGCGCCCAGCGCGGCGGCCATGAGGCGCTGGCCGACGCCCTTGGTCTTGAACAGGCCGCCGTGCCCGTAGAGCCTGTCGATCGCGACGCGCTCCTTCTCCGTCAGGATGGCCATGCCGAGCTTCAGAGTCGCCATGGCCGAAAACAGCAGGGAGCGGGCCATGTTGGCGACGGTGAGCCTGCTGTCCGGCAGGCGCGCGAGCAGCGGGCGCCCCTGCTCGAGCTTCGTGACGGGCTCGCCGGAATAGTAGTTGTACGAGAGCAGCCCGCCGCAGTCGGGATCGCCGTCAAGGGCGGCGTTGTACAGCGCGTCGTACAGCTCTGGCTTCCCGACGCGGGCGCCGAACAGCTCGGCGATCTCGCCGAACAGCCTGAACCATGCGTCCAGATCCGTCGTGCAGTTGTTGCAGTGCGCCATCGCCACGGGCTTGCCGGCCGGCGTCGTGACCATGTCGATCTCCGGGTATACCTTCGACAGCGCCTTTTCGAGCACGAACATCGCGAAAATCGACGTGCCGGCGGAAACGTTGCCCGTGCGCTCGGCGACGCTGTTCGTCGCGACCATGCCGGTCCCCGCGTCGCCCTCCGGCGGGCACAGGGGCGCGCCCGGCCTGAACCGCCCGCTCGGATCGAGCAGCGCCGCGCCCTCGGCCGTGAGCCGGCCCGCCGCGTCGCCGGCGACAAGAACCTTGGGCAGAATGTCCGCAAGCCGCCGCCCCGCGCCCAGGCCAGCGCCCGCGCCCAGGCCGGCGGCCAGGCCGTCGAACGCGTCCAGCATGCGCGCGTCGTAGCCGCTCGCCGCGCTGTCTATCGGGAACATGCCCGACGCATCCCCGATGCCGATGACCTTCTCCCCCGTCAGCTTCCAATGCACGTACCCCGCTAGCGTCGTCATGTACGCCACGCCGGAAACGTGCGGCTCCCCGTCCAGCATGGCCTGGCAGAGGTGCGCGGCGCTCCACCTCTGCGGCATGTTGAAGCGGAACGTTTCGGTCAGCAGCGCCGCCGCGCGCTCCGTCGTCGTGTTGCGCCACGTGCGGAAAGGCACGAGCTGCCGGCCGTCGGCGCCAAACACGAGATAGCCGTGCATCATCGCGGAAATCCCTATGGCGCCCGCGGATTCCAGCTCCACGCCGTAGCGCCGGCGGACGTCGCAGGCCAGCGCCGCGAAGCTGGCCTGCAGCCCGCTCCAGACCTCGTCGAGCGGGTACGTCCAAATGCCGCCCTCCAGCCGATTCTCCCAGTCGTGCGAGCCGGACGCGATCTGCGCGTGCCGGCTGTCGATCAGCGACGCCTTTATGCGCGTCGAGCCAAGCTCGATGCCCAGCGCCGTCCTGCCCTCTGCGATGTCGCGCCGTATGGCGCCGTCCGCGTCTGCGGTCGCCGACGCGCCAGCCGCCGCCGAGGCGCAGGCCGCGCCGGCTGCGCCTGTTGCGCCGGCCGAGGCGCCGTCCGCAACCGCCGCTATGCCTGTCGCGCCAACCGTACTTGTTGCGCCTGCCGCGCAGACCGCGCCCACTGCGCCCGCCGCGCCGGATGCGCCTGCCGAGGCGCCGTCCCCGGCCATCGCCGCGCCGGAATGAAAAATACTCATAACACCAACTCCTTACGCCGTTTATTTTGCACTGCAATGCGCCGCGCAGTTCGGCCCGCGCCCCCGCGCCCCGTCACTCGCCGCCCCTCGCCGCGAGTGTTGACAAAGGCAAGGCGCCCTGCTAAAATAGGTAAGTGCCCGTTTAGGGCGCTGTTTTGCGGGCCATTAGCTCAGGTGGTAGAGCACATGACTTTTAATCATGGTGTCCGGAGTTCGAATCTCCGATGGCTCATTTTTTTTCGCGCTCAAAATCAGCCATGACGGGCCGCGTCGCCTTTCGCAAGGCGCCCGTCTGCCCTCATGCTGTATTATACCACAATATTATGCATGCGCCAGTAGCTCAGCTGGATAGAGCAACGCCCTTCTAAGGCGTGGGCCGGGGGTTCGAATCCCTCCTGGCGCGGTATTAGGAACAAATGCGAACCTATATTGACGAGCATTTGAATTTTCCATTAACGCGAGTCAGTAATACTCGTTTCCTCTGTTCGACCGCAAATTGCGGTCGGAATTTCCAATCGAACACGAGTATAAAAATGTTTTCTTGCGTCAGGGCGGCTAAGCGGGTGCTGTTTTGTTTTGTCCAGGGCATGTCATTTCCCGAGCTCGCTGAACAGGCTCCTGTTCTGCGCTATGTAGGCGGCGCCGGACACTATGGTCAGGATGACGGCGACTGCCATGAAAACGGCGTCCGCACGCACGGCGTCGAGCGCCCGCATCCCAAAATTTTGGAACAGCATGAGCGATATGGCAACTGTCTGGGCCACGGTCTTGAGCTTGCCGAGCCTCCCCGCCGCCAGCACGACGCCCTCGCT
>JAISFK010000032.1 GCA_031263625.1 Clostridiales bacterium | reverse complement strand
TGAGCACAAAAAAACGCCGAGCTTCTCGACGGACCGAACATGAAAATCTGGTTGGGCCAGCTTATATGCGGTGGGCATTATAACATATCCTGTCTACCTCCAGATTTTAGTCACACCCGGAAGAAATAGAAAAAATAAAATGAGATGTTGACTATGTAGGAATGTGGAGTAGGAGCGGTGCAGGAGTAATACACGAGTTACATGCATTTACCTGCTTTTTACCGCTCCTAACCACTTCTTAAATTCCTGCTATAACAGCATTACGGTGTAGTTGCATGTCTGGAGTGTTTCTAATAAACGCGAGTCAGTAATCCTCGTTTCCTCTGTCCGACCGCAAATTGCGGTCGGAATTTCCAATCGAACACGAGTATAGTCCCGCGCATCGTAAGCGCTTGCTCCGCGTCAGCGCAGCGGGCTTTTATGGGCGGTTCCCGCTTTTCTGGGATATGCCGCCGGAGTGCGGCCGGTCTTGGCGAAGACGGCCAGCGTCCGCTCCAGGCCGCCGGCCTCGGATGCGTCCGGCGCGTCCGGCGCGGCTAACGCGTCCGGCGGCAGGCGCATTTCCACGACGCGCTCCAGCCGCCCGCCCAGCAGCCGCAGGGCGTTGCCGGAGACCGCCAGCTCGCTGTCGGCTTGCATTTTTTGCCCCTTCATGGCGATCAGCCGGCCGCCGGGCGCCACAAACGGCAGGCAGTATTCGAGCAGCACGGGCATCGCGGCCAGCGCACGCGCCGTCACGACGCCGTAGGCTTCCCGGTGCCGCCCCTGCCGGGCGGCGTCCTCCGCGCGGGCGTGAATCGCCGTGCAGCGCTCCAGCCCCAGCCTGCCGATGACCTCGTCCAGAAAGCGGACTTTCTTGCCCACGGAATCGATCAGCGTGACCTCCGCAACGGCGCGCCCGGCGCCGGCAACGCCGGCAACCTCGGCCGGGCCGGCGCCGCCCGGAGCGCCCGATCCGCCACATGGGCCATCGCCCGAATCACATGAGCCGCCTAGGTTGCCGCTCGGATCACTTAGTTCGCCTAGGCCGCCATATGGGCCTCTGTTCGGATCGCCTGGGCCGCTTGGACTGCCGCTTGCCCTGCCAGCCAAATCGCCTGAGCCGCCTGGTTTGCCGCTCGGATCGCTTAGTTCGCCCAGGCCGCCATATGGGCCTCTGTTCGGATTGTCTGGACTGCCGCTTAGGCCGTTTGCCCCGCCTGAGCCGCATGCGCCGTCGTCGCTCTGGCAGCATATGCTCAGCGGTATGCCCGGAAATCCGGCGCCGGAGCCGACGTCAAGGATTTTGGCGCCGCCGTTCAGATTGCCGCCCCTCAAATCGCCGCCGATGAGCTTCGCGGCGCACAGCGAATCCATGAAATGCTTCACGACTATGCCGCGCTCGTCCGTTATGGCCGTCAGGTTGATTTTTCGGTTCCATTCAATCAGCAGATCGCCGTACAGCCCGAAGCGATCCAGCTGGCGCCGCGTCAGCGCGAGCCCGTTGGCAGACGCCCAATTCGCCAGCATTTCCAATGCAGATGCGCGCAAAACATCCCCCCTGTCCCCCTGTTGCTACTGCGGTTGCGACTACGGTTGCGGGCTACGGCTATGGTTGCGGCCGCGCCTGCGCCTTGCCGTCGCCCGCGCCGCTCCGGCCCAGCTTAGCGAGCCAGACGAGCAGCACGGAGATGTCGGCGGGCGACACCCCTGAGATCCTGGACGCCTGCCCGACGGACACGGGCCTGCGCAAATTCAGCTTCTGCGCGGATTCTGCGCTCAGCCCCCTCACGAGCGAGTAGTCGGCGTCCTGCGGAAGCGCCCTGCCCTCAAGCTTGCTGAACTGCTCCACCTGCTTTTGCTGGCGCCGGATGTAGCCGTCGTATTTTACGGATATCTCCACCTGCTCCTGCATGTCGGGGCTCAGCTCCGGCCGCTCGGGGTCTATCGCCGACAGCGCCGCGTATGAGATCTCCGGCCTGCGCAGCAGCTCGGCCAGCGAAACGCCGGTCGCTGTGGGCGCGCTGCCCCGCTCCGCGAGAAACGCCAGCACCTCGTCCGACGGCGGCACGAACCTGCCGCCGACGCGCGCTATCTCGCCCTCGATCAGGGCCCTTCGCCTCAAAAACGCTGCGTAGCGCCCGTCGCCTATAAGCCCCGCCCGCCGCCCGTATTCCGTCAGCCTGATGTCCGCGTTGTCCTGCCTGAGCAGCAGCCTGTATTCGGCCCTCGACGTCATCATGCGGTACGGCTCGTTCGTGCCCTTCGTGACCAGATCGTCGATCAGCACGCCGATATAGCCCTCCGAGCGGCTTATGACGAGCGGCTTGCGCCCCCGCAGAAGCATGGCCGCGTTGATCCCGGCGACTATGCCCTGCGCCGCGGCCTCCTCGTAGCCCGACGTGCCGTTGATCTGCCCCGCCGCGAACAGCCCGCCGATCTCCCGAAACTCCAGCGAGAGCTTCAGCTGCGTGGAGTCTATGCAGTCGTACTCGATGGCATACGCGGTTCTCATGATCCTGGCGCGCTCGAGGCCGGGCACGGTCCTGAGCATCTGCTCCTGCACGTCCTCCGGCATGCTGCTGGACATGCCCTGCAAGTACATCTCGCGCGTGTCGGCGCCCATGGGCTCCACGAATATCTGGTGCGCCCCGCGCTCCGCGAAGCGCACGACCTTGTCCTCGATCGACGGGCAGTAGCGCGCGCCCGTCCCCTTTATCGCGCCGCTGTACATGGGCGATCTGCCGAGGTTGCGCCGGATGACGGCGTGCGTCCTCTCATTAGTGTGCGTGAGCCAGCACGGCGTCTGGGCGATGTCCAGGCGCTCCGTCTCGAACGAGAACGGCGTGATGCGCTCGTCCCCCGGCTGCTCCTCCATTTTCGCGAAATCCACGCTGCGGCCGTTCACGCGCGCGGGCGTGCCGGTCTTGAACCTGAGCAGGCGCACGCCCAGGCCGCGCAGGCAGCCGGAGAGCGG
>JAISFK010000472.1 GCA_031263625.1 Clostridiales bacterium | reverse complement strand
GACGAAAATACGGTGCTCAACTGGGACGACGGAAACCTCTATTACGTCGTGGACCAGTTTGGCGACGCGGAGCGCCGCGACGAGCTCAAGGAGCCGTTTTCCCCGCAGACGTCGTTTGTCATAGACGGCTTTGCCTACGAGGAGATGGGCAGCCCCGACATCTCGACGCTTGAGGCGCTCAAAGACGCCCTGAAGCAGGCAAGGGAAAAGTTCGGCACATCCTTCGCCCTATATGACGGGCGCATCGCCGAGGCCAGCTCGGACAGCAGCATGGGACAGACGATCAACCGGCTGATGGGCGGGCAGAACCTCTGCTCCATCCAGCCGGACGGCACGGTGCGGCTGAATTTTCAGGACGAGGAATACTACCGCGCGGCAAAGTACATCAACAGCCTTTATCTGGACGGGACGTTCAATCCGGAAAACTTTACGATCACGTCCGAACAGTTCAAGCAACTGCTCGAAGAACGCCAGATTTTCGCGTACATAGGCCACAACTGGGCTATCCTTTCCGGCTATGAGGGCGGGCTCGACGAAGGCGCGCCGTACCAGCTGTGGGACTACCCCATCGCTGAGGGCGTCGATCCTAAGGACGTAAAGCTCATGGACTCCTATGGGAACGTTGGCGTGAACTACGCGACGTTCATAAACGCTGACACGGAATACCCTGACAGGGCCATCGGCTATATGGCTTTCATGCTCTCCGACGCCGGGCAGATCATGGTGCGCGAAGGCATCGACGGGCTGACATACACGCTGGACGGCGAGGGAATCCCGCACCCGACCGAGCTTCGCAGGGAGTACGAGAGGGGCCCCGTGGACAAGCTCACGAAAGAGCTGGGCATGAACAACGCGAAATTCGCGTGGTTTACGTCCAACTGGGCCTATTCGCTGGCGCGCCATCTGAGAATCGAAAACGAACAGCCGTATTACGGCCCATCCCTGTGGACGGCCAAGCCATACGCGAGCTGGGAGCGCCTGAACGTCCTCTCCGGCATCATCGTCGATACGGATCTTCTCGCTATCAGAACGCAGATTTTCACGCTGTGGAACAACGCGTTGCCGTCGTTGTATCTCGCTAAGACCGACGCGGAATTTGACGCCGCCTATCAGAAGCTGATATCTGACGCGAGGTTGCTAGGGCTGGACACGCTTGAATCCGCATATGCCGCGAACTACAAAAAATACTACGATCGCGGGATAAGGTAGGCAAAGCGCGGAGGCTGGCGGAGGCGGGCAAAACAGAACAGCAAACGGAAAAACAGGCGGCGCAGGCAGAGCGCCCCTCCCAGCGCGGATGCGCCGCCTGCGCCGCCTCGCCGGCTATTTCATCCACGACGTGTCGTCAGGATGCCCGCCGAACCGCCTGTTGGCTTCGAGCGCGTCGATTGCGGCCATCTCGGCGTCCGTGAGGCTGAAGTCGAAAATCCCGGCATTTTCCTCCAGACGCTCCCTGCGGACCGACTTTGGGATCAGCGCCGCGCCGGACTGCAGGCCCCAGCGCAGCACGATCTGGGCGGGCGTTTTTTTGCGCCGCTCGGCCATGCCGGCAATGCAAGGCTCGCTCAGCGCGCTCCCTTTCGCCAGGGGGGCCCAGGCTTCCGTCAGGATCCCGTGCCTGCCGTTGTGCCTCATCGCGTCGCGCTGCTGCAGATAGGGATGGCGCTCAATCTGGTTCACGGCCGGCTTGATCTTCGCGTCCGCCAGCAATTCGTCTATGTGGTGCGGCAGAAAATTGCTCACGCCGATCGCCCGCGCAAGCCCGTTTTGGTACAGGGACTCCATCGCGCGCCATGTGTCCTTCATCTTTGGCGGCAGCGGGTGGTGGATCAGGTAGAGATCCAGGTACGAGAGGCCCATTCTGCCGAGCGCCGCCTGAAACGCGCGCAGCGTCCCGTCATACCCCTGGTCGCTGTGCCAGAGCTTTGTCGCGACGAACACCCTGTCACGCGGGATCGGCCCTTCGCTGATTGCGGCGCCGACGTCGGCCTCGTTTTGGTAAATGAACGCCGTGTCGATGGAGCGATAACCTATCTCGAGCGCCCAGCGCACGGCCTGCCGCGTTTCCGGGCCGCTCCCGGCTTTCCAGACGCCCAGCCCCACCACCGGCATCCGCACATCGTTGTTTAGCACGTAAACATCCTGCAATCCGTTTGGCATCGCCATATGCTCACTCAAACCTCCGTTTCTTCTGTTTTGCGGCATCGCGCTTCATTGCGGCAGCGTCAGCCGATAGGCCCCTCCGCCGTCCAGCGGGCTGACGGCGAGCTCTGCCGGGCGCCCGGGCGCTTCCAGCGCGCGGACGCTTATTTTTCTGCTTTCGCCCGGCAGCATCGAAAAATAGTTGTCGTCAAGCAGCAGGTTGGCGTCGCTTTCGATTGACAGCATCTTGACCAACGCGTCCGTCGCCACCTCGACAGTCCAGCCGCCCGGCGCCTTTTCCGCGCGCAGCGAGAGCTTCGCCTCCGGGTTTTCAAACTCGGACCAGGCGCAGAAGAACAAGTTGTCCTCCGCCACTTTTTTGTCGCCGTCCCAGAGCTCGGCGCGCAGCATCTCCCGCCGGCGGTCGCCTATTGAGGCATAATAGCCCTCAAGCCGCGCCAGCCTTGCGATCGCGCGGTATTCGGCCACGCCCTGGCTCTCCCACTCGCCCAGTATCCTCCCGTCGGCCCCGCAGTGCCTTATCACGGCGCGCAGCCGCGCAGGCGCCCAGGCGACGTTTGAAACCGCCAGCACGATGTCGTCTATGTCGCGGTACAGATGGCAGACGACCGGGCGGTGCAGGCGGCACAGAAGGTAATATGACATGAGCGCGCGCTGACCGTAGTCGATCGCGCCGACCATGATGAACATGCCGCCCTTGTTGAACGGCCAGTACAGGCTGCCGCTGCAGGACGGCGAGCGCGTCCTGAGATAATAGAGCGCGTGGTAGTCGGCGAGCATCTGTTCCAGCTCGGTCGCGCGCATGTATTCCTCCAGGCTGCCGAGCCAGTGGTATTCGCCGTACTGGTGGT
>JAISFK010000449.1 GCA_031263625.1 Clostridiales bacterium | reverse complement strand
CCGGGCGGGAATCGGTAGCACCACGCAGGGGCGTCGAACTCCGCCGGGCGCCCCGTGTCGATGGGGTCGAAGGCCCCGACGCCCCTGCCCTCCAGGCAGCCGGACATCGTGACGCCGTCCGCGGCCTCCGGCGCGAGCAGCTCGCCGTGCTGCCAGCCGGCCTCCCGGCCAATCCGATAGCGCGCGCCGGCAAAGTAGCCGAGCCAGCCGTCGCCCGTGCAGTCGATGAACACGCCGGCCGCGAAGCGCCTCCGCTCGAGCGTGCCGGCATGAATGGCCGTGACGCTGCGGATGGAGCCGTTTTCCGTCTCCGCGCCGCAGACGAACATATTGAGCACTACCGTCAGGTTGGGCTGCCCGTCCGTCAGCATCTCCATCGCCCTTGTCCACGAGCAGCCAAAATGGTCGCGCAGGCGCCGAATCTCCTCCGCGATGCCGCCCTCGCGCGCGTGCGGCTGGCGCGAGGACGCGCCGTTAAACGACACGCCCGCCTCGCTCGACGCGTTGCCGCCCAGAACGGGGCGGCTCTGGATGAGCAGCGTTCGCCTGCCGAGCCGGGCCGCCGCCAGCGCGGCCGGCACGCCCCCCGGCCCGCCGCCCGCCACGATCACGTCGAACGCGCCGCCGTCCGCGACGCCGCAGGACAGCCCCAGCGCCTCGGCGCGGAAGCGCCGCAACCGCTCGACCTCGCAGGGCGGCGTGAAGTCGAAGTCGTCCGTCACGATCAGCGCCGCGCAGCGGGCCATGTAGCCCGTCTCGTCCATGAGGCGCAGTTCCTGCTCGCCCGCCTCCAAATCGAAGTCGCCGGCGATCTCCCACGACCACCGCTCGGTCGGCAGGCCGCCAAGGAGCCGCCCCGGCGCGGCGCCCCCTGAGCTGCCGGGGCAGCCGGAGCGTCCAGCGCCCCCGACGCCCCCGGCGCCCCCCGCAGACACGCGGAATCGGCCGGGGCTGTGCTCGCGCAGCCAATTTTTCGTGCGCGCCCACACGCGGTACTTGCCGGGGCGGGGGATATGCGTCTGCGTCACGGCGTCCTCCACGGGCTCGCCCGGCCTGTCGATGGCGATCAGATAGCCCTGCCCCATCTGCAACAGAAACTGCGTGTCCTCCTGCCAGCCGCCCTTGCGCTCAAACTGAATTGCGTCAATCCATCTGACCATGTTGCAGCCCCTCCCAGAGCGAGCTATGCTCGCAACCCAAGTCGGAACGGGAAAGCGCGGTTTCCCCGTTCCTCACGGGCGCGATGCGCCCGCGCCGCGCTCGTCCGCGCGGCGTTAGCGCCTTACAGGCGCTGGCTTTTTGCCGTTTGCCGCGGTTATGCGCCTGCAAGGCGCTAACTGTAGCTCCTGCCAGCTGTCCGGCCCTCGCAGCGCCATGGCCGCCAGCTTGTCACTCTGCGGCCGCGATCCCCTCGTTCATCTGCTCCACATACGTCCTGCCGCCCGCGTCGTACCACTTGTCGAGCACGGCGTTGTAGTCGCCGATTGGCAGGTCGCCGACGATTATCTTCGACACGGACGTCTTCAGCTCCTTGTCCGCGTCCAGGAACGCCGGATCGCTCGCGATCGCGGGCCGGAAGCCCTCGTCCTTGGAAAACACGGCCTGGCCTATGCAGATGTCGATCAGCTTTTCGAGCCTCGGCCTCTCGCTGCCCGGCGTGTTCAGGCTGATGAAAAAGCTCGCGTCCTCGTTGCGGCGCATGAACCTGCCGCCCGAGCCCGTGTTGGGTATCGCGACTCTCGTGCCCTCGGCGTCGAATTCCCACGACACGCCCTCTACCCCGAACTTCACGACCTCCCAGAAATTGTCCGAGAGCATGTAGTCCAGCACATCGACTATCTTCTGGGGGTTCTTGGCGCTGGACATGACGGAGAAGTGCCCCCACACGCCCGTGGAGTACGTGCCTCCGGCCACCTTGTCCCCCTCGTTCTGCACTATGCCCACCATGTACGACAGCCGCGCGTCCGGGTTGACGTTTTGCAGGTTCTGCTCGTGCTCGAGCATGTAGCCGACAAATTCCGCGCGCATCCCGGTTATGCCCTGCTCGAAGCGCTGCTTGTGCGCGTCCAGGTTCAGCGTCGGCCAGTCCGGATCGACGAGCTTGTCGTTCCAGAGCGCGTTCATGTACTCGAGAGCGTTCTTAAAGCTGTCGTTTTGCCTGGAATACTTGGGATCCATGTACTTGTAGTCCTCGCCGGGATACTCCTGCCACCCGTTCAGCCCGAACGTGTAGGACAGCGCGGTCGGGATCTCCAGGTTGCCGTCGGCCGTGTACAGGCCGAGGCCGAACGTGTCGTTGGCGCCGTTCCCGTCCGGGTCGCTCTGCGAGAAGGCCCGCAGAATGTCCGTGAACGCGGCGAGCGTGACGGGCTCGCCCTCAGTCATGCCGATGCCCAGGCGGTCCAGCCAGTCCTGGCGGATCATGTAGCCGTCGGCGCGGGCTATGGACGTGCGCGGTATGCCGTAGATTTGGCCGTCGCCCATGACGCTCAGCACCTTGAACGAGATGGGGTACGTGTACTTCTGGACGTTCGGCGCGTTGGCGATGTAGTCGTTGAGCGGCAGCACCGCCTTGTACTCCACGCCGTCGAGGAACACCGGCTTCGTGTAGTCCGGGAACATGACCAGTTCCGGATAGTCGCCGCTCGCCATCATGACGGTCAGCGATTCCTCGTAGCTGGACGACGGCATGTTCTGGAGCTCGATGACCGTGTTCGTCTCCGCCATGAGCTTGTCGAAGACCGCCTGGTCGCCATCGCTGAACGAGCCGAAGATGTTGTTGAAGAACGTGAACTTGTACGGTTCCTCCGCAGCCGCTTCCGCCGTCTCGGCCGCCGGGGCTGCCGGCTCGGTTGCCGCGCCGCTTGCGGCCGCGTCGGCGCTTGCCTCTGCCTGGCCCGCCCCCGCCTCATCCTGCGCTGATTCCGTTGCGGCCTGCGTCGCGTCCGCAACCGCCGCCTGCGTCGTGGCGGCCGTCGCGCCTCCCTGCGGCGCCGTGCCGCCGGACGCGCCGCACGCCGAGAGCGCGGCCGCCAGCATGGCCGCGCACACGATCGCGGCCAGCGCCCGCAGCGCTTGCGATCGCGGCGTTCGCGCCCCCAGTGTTCGCGCCCCCGGCGCCCGCTCTCGCGGCGCTCGCGCCCTCGCGCCTGCGTCGGCGCCAGCGCAGGCGCCCGCGCTGGCGCTCGCCCTCTCCACCGTCCCTGCCATCCCCGTCGCCCGCGCCGTTGCGCGCCCCGCCGGAGCCTGCGCGCTTCCTGCGCCTCCCGCGCCTGCCAGATGCTCTTTTTTCAGTTCTTTTTTCATGCCCTTCCATCCTCCTGTTTTGAATTTGGTTTTTGAATTTTTGGTTTTTCAGTTTTTTAGTTTTTCAGTTTGCTTTAGCCCTTCACGGCGCCCAGCATGACGCCGCTGGCAAAATACTTCTGCAAGAACGGGTATATGCACGTTATGGGCAGCATGACGACGATCAGCGCGGCGTAGCGCAGCTGCTCCATCGGGATCCGCCTCGCGGCGTTCAGCTCCGCCAGGTTGCCCCCGGATCTCAGGGCCTCCGTGCTGGAGGCCAGCAGGATCTCGCGCAGCACGAGCTGCACGGGCCACTTGGCCTGGTCGCGCACGTATATGACCGCCGAAAAATACTGGTTCCACAGGCCGACCGCCGCAAACAGCACGATGGTCGCGAGAATCGGCCTGGACAGCGGCAGCACTATGCGCGTCAGGATGTACGGCTCGCTCGCCCCGTCCATCATGGCGGCCTCGATAAGCTCCTCCGGCATGGCTTTGAAAAAATTCACCATCAGGATGCAGTTGTACGCGCCCAGCACCGTGGGCAGGTACTGCGCGGCGTAGGTGTTCAGCAGCCCGAGCCCGCGCATGAGCAGGAAGGAGGGAATTATGCCGCCCGAGAACAGCATCGTTATCACGATGGCCGTGCTGAAGAACGGCTTGAACCGCACCTGCGGCCGCGACAGCGGGTAGGCGTATATCACGGTCATGAAAAGCGTCAGCCCCGTGCCCAGCGCCGTGATGATCACGGTGTTCTTGTAGCTCGACAGCAGGAGCTTGCTGCCGAACACGATGCCATACGCGGAAAAGTCGAGCTCCGTCGGGAAGAACATCATCGGGTTCTTTATGTACGTGGCGTAGCTGGACAGCGACAGCGACGCGATGTTGAACAGCGGGTACAGTATGCTGAGCACGAAGCCCGTGACCGCGGCGTATGTGACGGCGGCGACGGCCGCGTCGCCCTTGCCCCTGCTTTTGCCTGCCATTGCCATTACCACAGCCCCCCTTCGCCGGCCTTGCGGGCCGCAAAATTCGTGATCATGATCAGCGCCAGCCCCACGGCGGACTGGAACAGCCCGACGGCGGTCGAGAACGGGAAGCGCCCCTCCACGAGGCCGACCTTGTACGTGTAGGTTTCAAAGACCTCGGACACGTCGGCGTTCAGCGCGTTCTGCAGCAGGAATATCTGCTCGAAGCCGTTGTTCAGGATGGAGCCGGAGCGCAGGATCAGCATCACGACGACCGTGCCCGCGATCATCGGCAGCGTGATGTGCGCTATGCGCTTGAACCGGCTCGCGCCGTCTATGATGGCCGCCTCGTAGTACGCGGGGTTTATGCCGGATATGGCGGCGAGGTATACGATCGTGCCCCAGCCGGCGTTTTTCCATATGTCGGACAGGACCACGATGGTCGAAAAGTGCGAGGGGCTGGTCAGGAACGAAACCGTCTTGCCGCCCAAGGCCGCGATGGCGTAGTTCAGCAGTCCCGTGGACGGCGACAGGAGGTTCAGCAAAATGCCGTAGATCACGACCCACGAGACGAAGTGGGGCAGGTACAGGATGGTCTGCATGGCCCGCTTGTAGAAGCGGCTGCCGATCTCGTTCAGCAGAAGCGCGAGCAGCAGGGGCGCCGGGAAGCCGGCCAGCAGGCGCAGGAGGCTCAGCGTGACGGAGTTGCGCAGCACGCGGCCGAACTCGGCCGACGAGAACAGGTACTTGAAGTTCTGGAGGCCGACCCACGGGCTGCCGAGAATCCCGGCGAACGTGTTGTAGTCCTCGAAGGCTATGACGATGCCCGCCATCGGGATGTATTTGAAGACGATCAGATAGGCCAGCCCGATCAGCAGGAACACGTACAGCCAGGCGTTGCGCCTGAGATGCTTGCCCCAGTGCCCGGCGTTGCGGGCGCGGGCGCGGCCCGAAGCGCCGCCAACAGAAGCGCCGTTGCGGGCATCGGTTTTGCCTCCGCTTGAAGAAGCGCCGTTGCGGGCGCGGACTTTGCCTCCGCCAGCAGAAGCGTCGTTGCGGGCGCGGCCCAAAGCGCCGCCGGGGGCGCGGGCTTTGCCGCCCTGTGCGTTAGCCATGCTCATGTCCATTCCTTCCGCGCCGTAGATTGGCATTAGCAATTTGAACAATGAGATTATAAAAGGGCGGCAAATATACTTCAATATGCCTGATTTTACATTGGTATGGTTAGTTTTACATGTTGCTGTAAGTATAGTCCCTTACAGGCGCTGGCTTTTTGTTTTTTTTGGCGGTTATGCGGCCTGCAAGGGATTATTCCCCGCTCTGCGGCGCGGCCGGTATGCGGATCAGCACGACGAGGCCGCCGCCGTCCGCCGCCGAAAGGGTGAGCCCGTAGCCGTCCCCGAACAGCAGCCGTATGCGCTGGTTCAGGTTGCCGAGGCCGATATGCCGGATGAACGGCTTGTTCCCGTCCCGGAAGCCGAGGTTGTACGCCTGCATCTCGCCCGCGTCCATACCCATGCCGTCGTCGCGCGCGCCAATAGCCAGATCCTGCCCGTCCAGCTCGGCGAAAACGGCTATATGGCTCGTCTGCTTGCTGCGGTCGATGAATTTTATGGAGTTTTCGACGAGCGGCTGCAGGCAGGCGCGCGGCACGCTGAGGCCGCGCAGCGCGTCCGGCGCGCATACGCCGAACTCTATGCTGTCGAGGTAGCGGAGCTTTTGCAGCTCCATGTAGCGCTCCACGTTGGCCACCTCGTCGCCCAGCGTCGTGAGGTTCCCGCTGGACTCCGTCGCGCCGCGCGCGATGTCCGACAGCTGCACGAGCGCCTTGAGGGCGGGGCTGTCCTCGTTGCGCGTTTCGTTGAGTATGAGCCAGCCGACCGCCTGGAGCGTGTTGTGAAGGAAATGCGGCGCGATCTGCGCCTGCAGCGCCTGGGCCTGTGCCTGGCGCAGGGCGGTGAAGCGCTCGAGCCGCTCCCTCTCCAGCATCTGGTTGTCGTCAAAGACGGAGATCAGGCGCATGAGGATGTAGTTCAGCTCGTTGTCGGCGGGCGCCGGCGACGGCGCGGACGATCTGTCGATGAAGTCCGCTATCTCCTGTATCGGCCGCGAGAGCCTCGCGCCCAGAATGGCGGCGAGAACGGCCGACAGCAGCAGCCCGGCGACGAGCGAGAGCGCCACGAACGCCTGCAGCGCGTAAAGGCTGCCGGCGTAGCTGCGGTACGGGACCATGAGCGCGCAGACGAGGCCGCCGACGGAAAGCTGGCTGTAGGCCGCCATGTAGGCGTCGCCGTCCCCGTCCACGACCGTCAGCGCGCCGCGCCCGCCAGTCCGGATCGCCTCGGCCTGCGGGCCGAACAGCGCCGAGGCGTCAAGCCCCGTGCCGCGCCCCGTGGAATCGAACAGCACCGTGCCGTCGCCGCTCAGCAGGGCGATGGCGCGGCCGCCGGAGCCATGCGCGGCCTGGCCGGCGGTGCGCTGGCCGTTGACGAACATCCGCTCAAGCGCGCCCTCGTCGATGTTGTACGCGACAAGCCCGGACGCGCTCTCCGTGCCTATGCGCCGGAACAGCGTGATGACCTTGGCCGGCTCCGCGTTGAAGCTCGAGCGCATGGCGCGGTGCATCCACACGTTCTCGTTGAAGCGCATCTGCGGGTATGCGTCCAGCAGGCCCCTGTCCGGCGCGTATGGCATCCGCGACGCATAGCCGGAGTTGGCGATCAGGTAGTCCGTCTTGCCGCAGTAGAGGTACACCGAGTCGGCGACCATGTTCTTGCTGCTCAGGCCGAGCGTGTTGGACACCGTCCGGACGTGCTCGTAGTCCTTGTACGTGCGCGGCTCGTTCGCCCGGATCTCGCCGAGCACGCCCTCGTCCACGGCGATGCTCATGACGGCGGCGTGCGCCTGGCCGAACACGATGTCGGACACGTTTTCGATTGTTTCGAGCGCGCGCAGGTTCGCCGTCCGCATCTCCTTGCCGAGCATGTCCTGCGAGAACAGGTAGACGGCGAGGATGACGGCCATCAGCGGCAGCGCGAGCCCGATGAAGATCAGCCGGAACGACTGCATGAACAGGCTTTTGAAGCGGTAGTTGCGAATGCCGCGCCGGAACGAGGCAAGCCATGCTTTCATGGCGCGGCCCCCTTTCTGGCCAGCCTGCGGTACTCGCTGGGCGTCGTTTTCATGATTTGCTTGAACTGGCGGTAAAAATGCTTCAGATCGCTGTAGCCGACGCTGCGGCAGACCTCGTGCACATGCCGGCGCGTTGACCTGAGCAGGCGCGCGGCCGCCTTGATCCGCGTGTCGGTCAGATAGTCGCGGAAGCTCTGGCCCACGCGCTCGCCGAAAATCCGGGAGAGGTAGGCCGGGTTAAGATAGACGCGGAGCGCGACGTCCGTCAGCGTGATGTGCTCGGCGTAATGCTCCTGTATGTAGCGGCGCGCGAGCAGAATGGCATCGCCTGCCGCGCTCTCGGGCGCGCGCTCCGGCTTCGCCGGCTCCTCTGGCTCATCCGGATCGTCTGGATCATCCAGCCCGTTCGGCTCGTTCGGATCGTTTGGCCTCTTCAGATCGTTCGGAGCGTTCGGCCCGCCCGGCTCGTTTGGTTCCCATGGCCCGTCCGCACGATATTCCGCATGGTGTTCCGCATGGTATCGGATATACTGGCTGTCCCTGTCCGCCAGCTCCGCCACGATCTCGCGCAGCGTGTCTCTCAGGGCGCTGAGCAAAAACGGCTTGGTCAGATATCGCCGGACGCCGAAGCGCATCGCCTTCTGCGCGTCGTCAAATTCCCGGTATCCGCTCAGCAGTATGATCCGGCTGGGCAGGTTGCGGCTGTAAACATACTCCGCCACGTCGATCCCGCTGGCGCGCGGCATGCGGATGTCCGTCAGAATGATGTCCACGGGGCGCGAGTCCAAAAACTCCATCACTTCCAGCCCGTCGCGCAGGAACGCGACAGGCTCAAGCGAGAGATCCGTCCAGTTCATTTTGGCGGACAGGCCGTCCAGCATGCTGGCCTCGTCGTCGGCAATCAATATAGTGTACAAATTGTTTCGCTCCAACTCCGCGCCAACAGGCGCGCAAGTTCGCTAAGCCGGGCGGGTAGCCACCGAAATATCGGTATTGAGATCAATTCCAGTAAGGCGCGCAAGTTCGCTAAGCCGGGCGAGCGGCCTCAAGCTTGTCGAGGCGCATCCGCGTTTCCGTTTCAAACTCCGTCAGGCGCGCCGTCTGCTCCGCGATCGCGTCAACCGTGCCCTCCAAGCGGTTAAAGCGCTTTTCGAGGCGGACCTGGCCCTTCTCCAGCATATTGAGCCGCCCGTCGATCCCGCCAAGCCGCCAGTCGATCCCGTCAAGTCGCGCGTCTATCCTGTCAAACCGCTCCTCCATCTTTTCAAATTTCCCGAGTATTTTTATTACAGCTTTGTCTTCCATCATCTGCCTCCGGCTTTGCGTTTTCTATATTTTTATCATATTTGGCGCTGAACATCAATATCAAACTTTTGCCTGTATTCAGTGGGCGCCATTGACGTGTTTTGCCGAAACATGCGTATGAAGTTCTGCACATTCGCGTAATCCAGCTCTTTTGCTATTTCGCTGATCGGCTTGCAGGTGAAAGCAAGCATTTCTTTTGCTCTGGTTATGCTCGTGTTCGATTGGAAATTCCGACCGCAATTTGCGGTCGGACAGAGGAAACGAGTATTACTGACTCGCGTTTATGGAAAATTCAAATGCTCGCCAGTATAAGCCCGTTCTGTCTTTGAACCTTTGAATATTTTGTCGAGGGGGTCGAGGCGGCGAGCTTTTTAGATATTGACAAAGGCTGGGCGGGTATATATCATTAGGCTGCGCGGCTCGCGAAAGCTGCTCGGCCCGCCAAAGCTGATCCGCAGTTAAGGCCAAT
>JAISFK010000386.1 GCA_031263625.1 Clostridiales bacterium | reverse complement strand
GATCGTCTCCGCGCAGACCGACGCCAGCGACAAGCCGCTGAAGGATCAGAAGATTAAGTCTATCAGGGTGGACACGTTCGGCGCGGAATACGCCGAGCCCGAAACGCTGGCCGAATAGGGCGTCACACTGGCCGAACGGGCTGAATGGGCCGAATAGGGCGTCACATCGGCCGGGTCACATCGGCCGAGGTCGGCCGAATAAGGCGCGGGCAAAAAAACGCTTGACGCTTATCCGGCCGCCGCCAGCTCCCCGATCTTGGCGGCTTTTTCGGCCACGGCCGCCCGCATGGCCGGCGTCCACGCCGAGGGGTGGATTGTCGCGCCGTTGCCGATTGGCCACAGCCCCGTGAAAGTGACGTCCAGGCGCAGCCGGTTTTCTCTCGCCAAGCTGAAAACCTCCTCCGCGCGGCCCGCGTCCTCTTGCAGGATCATCATCTTATCGGCGCCCCATCCGGCGGCCAGCAGCTCGCCAACCGTCATTTGGCTGGCGTTGACCGCCTTTACGCCCTCTATGCCGTTCAGGCTTTTGAGCACCGCGCCAAAGTTCCCGCAGGAGTGCACCGACAGCCCGCCAAACAGCCCGGCAATTTTCTTGAGATGGGGCGCGTAGTATTCGTCGAAGAAATCTGCGGACATCATGGCCATGGAGTCCGCGGATAGCGATGCGCCGTTTCCCTGCGGCACCCAGTCCCAGCCGAAGAGATGCGTGCCCACGAAGTTTTCTCCGAGCAGTTCCGCCTGAGCGCCCCAGAGCGCGCAAAAGGCGTCAGTGGCAAGCCCCATCAGCCTGTGATAGCGCTCCTCGTCGTCGTATGCGCAGAGAAAAAGATTTTCGTATCCCCAAAGCTGCCCGCACACGTCCATCGGCCCCTGCATGTCGCAGACGTGGATCGGCGCCTCGCCCTCGCACTCATCAAGATAATACCGCTCCATCTCCAGCCACTGGCAGGCGGGCGAGCCCGGAATGAGGCTCGGCGGGCGAAGCGAGTCGATGTCGGCCGGGGCGCCCAAGATCCGCTCGCAGGTGTAGTCCGAACCCAAAACTATTTCCCGCGCGCCAAACATGCTTGGTATCGCGCTCTGCTTGCAGCCGGGGAAAAAGGCCGGGATAAAGTCGTCCTGCACAAACCCGCGATAGATCCATTCGTCCAGATACGCGCCCAGCCCGTCCTCCTTGCTCATCACGGCATTGTAATAGTTGAACGTCAGCGGGACAAACACATAGGGATAGCGATCTTTCGGCTGCTCGCCCGCCCACGCGGCGCTCCACCGCGCCCTGCTTTTTTCCAGCCGCTCCTCTGGGTACAGCTCATTGACCCGTTTCAGTTTTTCCCTGACCCATGCTTTCACTTTGCGCCCTCCAAAAGAACCGCGTCTTTTATCGCCTGCAAGTACCCGTATCCATGCAGATCGTCCGGCTCAAGATAGCTGCCCTCCGTCCATTCGTTCCAGCTGTTCACTGTGATGAGCGCCGGCTGGCTCGGGCGCGAATCGGCGTATTTTTTCGCCAGCGCCAAAGCTTTTCCGAAATTTTCGGGGCCGTTGTTTCTGACGACGCCCGGCTTGAAGTCCCTGTAGCGAGGGTTGCTGTCCCAGCCCACCGACACATGCGGGAAATATGGCAGCGAACCCGCGCCGCTGAAAGCCTCCCACTCCTGCTCCGCTCTCTTCAGGATGTCGAGATAGTCGCAGTCCATGTCCGCAAAATGGCAGAACTGGTAATGCGTCGCGCTCTGGAATCCAAGCCTAGCGCACTCGCCCGCAGACGGTATGCCCCCGGCGCCCCCGTCAACGCCAGATAGGTTTGAGCTGACCGCGCCCCGCGCGGCAAGCTGCAGATGCAGATCGGGAAAGCCCGCCTTCGCCGTCTCCCCCCTGAACCACTCGAGTGCGGATCTCGCCTGCGCCATCCCGCCAAGGCCGCTTATCAGATTTTGGATGTCGTAAACCATGAAAACGGGCGCGCCGCCGATGCAATAATAGTTGGGGCGCTTAAAATACATGCCGATCAGCCTTGCGCAGACGGCCTTGAACTCCGGCAAACCCACCGCGCCGCCCCAGATGACGTTTTCGGCGCTCTGCGACAGGCGCATGTCCCACAGGTTGTTCGCGTCGTGGTTCGCCCACATTATGTAAAACTTCATCTTCTCGCTGTTTCTTGCCTTCAGAAACCCGTCGTTGAGGCAGTTTTCCAGAAACGGCCTGCGATCATACCAATACCAGTCATATATGAATACATTGACGCCGTGCTCAACGGCGGCGTCGATCTCCATCTCCATGACGCGCGGATCCGCTTCGTTGACATAGCCCCACAGCGGCCTCCTCGGCCAGCTGTGCCCGCTGTACTTCGCGGCGGCGCTTTTTACGGACTGCCATTCTCCAAAGCCCTCGGGCCAAAACATTCTCGCGCGGGGCTCGTCGCCCGTGTACGCCGGCCAGACATACGCCGCGATGTCGTATTTTTGCATAATATAATTTAGCTCCTTGTCTTGCGCGCTTTGCGCTTTGCGTGATTTTGCCTTGCGCGATTTGCGTCATCCTTTGACGCTGCCAAGCGTCAAACCCTTCATGAAATATTTTTGCAGGAACGGGTAAAGCAGCAGCACCGGCGCGGCCGCAATGAATATCTGGGCGGACTTCAGCGTTCTGTCCGAAACAAGCGACAGCATCTCAAGCGCTTCCTTTGAGGCGTTCGCAAGCGTTTGCGAGTCGCGCACGACGATAATGGAGCGCAAATATGTCTGCAGCGGATATTTTTCGGGCGACATCATGAGTATCATCCCGCTGAACCAGTCATTCCAATGGCCGACCACGCAAAACAGCGTGATCGTCGCGATGGACGGGAGCGACAGCGGGACGAATATTTTGAGCAGGATCGTGAAATGCCCCGCCCCGTCGATAAATGCCGACTCGCTTATCTCCTTTGGCAGCTGCTTGAAAAAATTCATGAGGATTATCACGTTGAAAACGGGCACCGCCCCCGGCAGCACCAGCGCCCACAGCGTGTCGATAAGCCCCAGCTGCCTTATCGTGATGTACCACGGAATCAGCCCGCCCGAAAAAACCATCGTGACGAACATGTACCATGCGTAAATATTCCTGCCGGCGAACTCTTTTGGGGTCTTTGAAAGCGGGTAGGCTGTGACGACCGTGCAGAGCATGTTCACGGCAAGCCCCAAAAACACCCTTTGCGCCGATATGAAAAACGAGGACACGAACTGCGGCTTTTCAAGCGCGTACTTGTACGACATCAC
>JAISFK010000320.1 GCA_031263625.1 Clostridiales bacterium | reverse complement strand
GATAAAACGGATATGACAAACGGCGCCGGCAAGGCGGGCGGCGATGCGGGCAACGGCGCGGACAGCTTGAGCGGCGCGGATAACGATGCCAGTGGCGCGGACGCCGCGAAAATCGCCGGAGGCACGGGCAATGCGAGCGGCGCAGGCGGCGTTGCCCGTGGAGCGGGCAGCGCAAGCAGAACGGGCAAGGTTGGCGGCGCGGGCAACGCGGGCGGCACGGAGAGCGCAGACAGCGCGGGCGGCTCAAGCGGCGGGGCGAGCGGCACGGGGGGCAAGGCGAATGGCGCGGGCGGCGCTGGCAATGCTGGCAAAATGGGCGGCGTGAGCAAGCCAAGCACAGCAGGCGGCCTGAACAATGCGAACGGCGGGGAAAGCGCGAGCGGCGCAGGCAGCGATGCGGGCAACGCGCGCGGGGCGCATGGCGCGGGCAGCGATGGCGGCGCAAACAGCGCGAGCGAGCCGAGCATCGCGCTCGGAGCGGGAAGCGCGGGCGGCGCCAACGGATCGGGCGTTGCCGATGGCGCGAAAAGCGCTGGCAACGCGACAAATACGGGCGCTCCGGGCAAAGCAGGCGGCATAAACATCGCGGGCGGCGCAGGCAAAACGGGCGCCGCAAGCGGTTCAGCTGCATCGGCCGCCTCAAGCGCTTCAGACAAAACAGGCGGCGCGGACAGCGCCAGTGACTCAGATGCCCCAGGCAATGCGGGCGGCGCTGGCGTTGCTGGCAGTTCGGGCGCCGCAAGCGACTCGGCCGTATCGGCCGCATCGGACGGTGCCAGCGCTTTAGACACCGCAAGCGGATCAGTCGCATCGGGCGCCGCAAGCGACTCGGCCGTATCGGCCGCTTCGGACACCGCAAGCGGCTTGGCCAGCTCGGCCGCATCGGGCGCCGCAAGCGTTACAGGCAGTGCTGGCGGCACAGATAGTGCTAGTGACTCAGGCGGCGCCAGCGCTTCAGGCGCCGCAAGCGCCTCGGCCGCCTCGGCCGCCTCCGCCGCATCGGGCGGAGCTGCCAGCGCCAGCGCCGGCGCATCCGGCGCCTTCAACAGGCACATCGCGATGAGCAGCCGCGTGAGGCTCGCCAGAAACTTCAGCGGCGCGCTGTTCCCCGGCAGGATAAAGCGCGACCAGGCGAAGGCGCTGCTGCGCAAGGCGAAGGACGCATTTTTCGCGAGCCCCGATATCAACGCGAAGGACTACGTGTACGTCGAAATGCAGCAGCTCGACAGCATAGACAAAATGATGCTCGTCGAGAAGCGGCTTGTCAGCCCCGACCTCATAACGGGCGACAGGCCGAGCGCCGCGATCGTTTCCAAGGACGAGGCGCTCAGCGTCATGCTGAACGAGGAGGATCATCTGAGGATCCAGTGCATTGTGCAGTCGGCGGGCATCGACGCCGCGTATGAGGCATGCTGCCGCGTGGACCGCATTTTCGACAAGAGCTTCGAGATCGCGTTCGACCAGAGCCTGGGCTATCTCACAAGCTGCCCGACGAACCTCGGCACCGGCATGAGGGCCTCGTTCATGCTGCACCTGCCGGCGCTGGTCATGACCGGCCACATCAAGGGCATACTGGAGGCCTGCGGCAAGATCGGCGTCGCGGTCAGGGGCATTTACGGCGAGAACAGCGAAACGTCCGGCAGCATGTTCCAGTTCTCGAACCAAGGCTCGCTGGGCAGGAACGAGGAGGAGATCATCGCCTCCGTCAAAAACGTGGCGTCGCAGATCGCCGGGCACGAGTCGCGCCTGCGGCAGGAGCTGGCGCAAAAGAGCCCGATCCAGTTCCAGGATCGCGTATACAGGGCGTATGGCATACTCCAGAACGCGCGCGTCCTGACGTCGGAGGAGTTCATGCGGATGTGGTCCGACGTGCGGCTAGGCGTGGACATGGGCACCATACGCGACATCAGCATAAAAAGGCTGGACCGGCTGCTGACGCTCGTGCAGCCCGCGTACATCCAGAAGATGTTCGGCCGGATGCTGAACTCGGAGGAGCGCGACGTCCACAGGGCGGCGCTCGTGCGCGAGAAGACCAGGGAGGGCGCGAAAGCATAAGCCCAGGCATATAAAGCGCACATATCAGGCATATAGAGTGCGCATATCATATAAAGTACAGGCAATAAAGCACAAGCGTATAAAGCGCGCGCATATAAATCATACGCGCGCGAAGCACAAGCATATGAAGCACAAGCGCATAAAACACAAGCACATAAAACACAAGAGCGCATATTTTGCGCCATAACTCGAAAAGGAATGGTTGAAAACAACATGAACGAGAGATACACAGAGAGGGCGGTGGCGGCCATACAGCAGGCGCAGGAGGCCGCGCTCATGCTGGGCCACGAGAACGTCGGCTCCGAGCACCTGCTGCTGGGCCTTGTGCGGGAGGGGACCGGGATCGCCGCGAAAGTGCTCGCGAACCAGGGCGTGACGGAGGACAAGATAATCTACGAGATAGACATGCTGCTCGGCAGGGGGAGCAAGCCCGTTGACAAGATCGCGGGCTTCACGCCGCGCAGCAAGAGCATACTGGAGGCGAGCTACAGGGAGGCCCGCCAGATGGGGAAGAACTACATCGGCACGGAGCACCTGCTGCTCGCCGTCATGAAGGACGGGGATTCCGTCGCCGTGCGGATCATGATGAACCTCAGCGTCGATCCGCAGCGCATGGTCAGCGAAATGCTCAGGCTGCTGTCCGAATACGGCCAGGATCCCAAGGCGGCGTCCGGGCAGAGGCCGTACACGGCGGCGTCGGCGGGCGTCGGCGGGGCGGGGAAGCCCGGCTCGGCCAGCACGCCCGTGCTGAACCAGTTCGGCAGGGATTTTACCGAAATGGCGAAGGAGGACAAATTCGACCCGGTAGTGGGCAGGGACCGGGAGATTGAGCGCGTCATACAGATACTCAGCCGCCGCACGAAGAACAACCCGTGCCTGATAGGCGAGCCGGGCGTCGGCAAGACGGCCATCGTGGAGGGCTTCGCGCAGCGGATCATCCAGAGCGTCGTGCCGGAGCTGCTCAAAGACAGGCGGGTGGTGTCGCTCGACCTGTCCGCGATGGTCGCGGGCGCGAAATACCGGGGCGAGTTCGAGGAGCGGCTGAAAAAGGCGCTGGACGAGATACGCAGGGCCGGCAACATCATACTGTTCATCGACGAGATGCACACGATCATAGGCGCCGGCGCCGCGGAGGGCGCGATCGACGCCGCGAACATCCTGAAGCCGCAGCTGGCGCGCGGCGAGATACAGGTCATCGGCGCGACGACGCTGAACGAGTACCGCAAGCACGTCGAGCGCGACGCCGCGCTTGAGCGGCGGTTTCAGCCCATAACGGTTGACGAGCCGACCAAGGAGGAATCGCTCGCCATCCTGAAGGGGATCAGGGACAAATACGAGGCGCACCACAGGGTCAAGATCACCGACGAGGCGCTCGAGGCCGCCGTGAGGCTGTCCGACCGCTACATAACGGACAGGTTCCTGCCGGACAAGGCGATCGACCTGGTTGACGAGGCGTCGTCGAAGGTCAGGCTCAAGTCGTACACCGCCCCGCCGGACATGAAAAAGATCGAGGACAGGGTGGCCGAGCTCGCGCAGCTCAAGGAGGACGCGATCAAGGACCAGCAGTTCGAGAAGGCCGCGCAGCTGAGGGACAAGGAGCGCGCCGCGAAGGACGAGCTGCAGGGGCTGCGCCTGGAGTGGCGCAAGAGCACGGCGGCGAACGGCGACTCGGTCGGCGAGGGCGACATCGCGGACGTCGTGACGGGCTGGACGGGCGTGCCGGTCAGGAAGATGGAGCAGGAGGAGGCGTACCGGATAGCGCACATGGAGGAAACGCTGCACAAGCGCCTGATAGGCCAGGACGAGGCGGTGCTCGCCATATCCAAGGCCATCAAGCGCGGGCGCGTCGGGCTGAAGGATCCCAAGCGGCCCGTCGGCTCGTTCATATTCCTCGGCCCGACCGGCGTCGGCAAGACCGAGCTGTGCAAGGCCCTCGCGGAGGCCATGTTCGGGGACGAGGACGCGCTGGTGCGGTTCGACATGTCCGAGTACATGGAAAAGTTCAACGTGTCGCGGCTCGTCGGCTCCCCGCCGGGGTACGTCGGGTACGACGAGGGCGGGCAGCTCACGGAGAAGGTGAGGCGCAAGCCGTATTCGGTCGTGCTTTTCGACGAGATCGAGAAGGCCCACCCGGACGTGTTCAACATCCTGCTACAGATACTGGAGGACGGCCGGCTCACGGACGCGCACGGCAAGCTCGTGGACTTCCGCAACACGGTCATAATAATGACTTCCAACGCGGGGGCGCGCACGATCACGGAGCGCAAGAAGCTCGGCTTCGTGTCGGCGGCCGACTCCGGCGCGGACTTCTCGTACAAGGAGATCAAGGACAGCGTCATGGGCGAGCTGAAGAAGGCGTTCCGGCCTGAGTTCCTGAACAGGGTTGACGACGTGATCGTGTTCAGGCCGCACACGAAGGACGAGCTGCGGCAGATCGCGCTGATGATGACGAACGTGCTCAAGGAGCGGCTCAGGCAGAACAAAATTTCCATAGAGGTCACGGACGCCGCGATTGACGAGCTCGCCAGGCAGGGGTACGACCCCGTGTTCGGCGCGCGGCCGCTGAGGCGCACGATACAGAACGTAATCGAGGACAAGCTGGCCGAGGAGATGCTCGGCGGGCGCGTCAAGGAGGGCGACAGCGTGAGCATAGACTTCGCTGGCGGCGACTTTGTGCTGGCGCCCGACAAGGGGGCGGCGCCGGCGGCGGGGGAGGGGGACCCGGTGGCTGCGGCAGTCGCGGCGGCGGGCGCGGCAAGCGCGGCAGGCGACGAATAGCGCGCGGGCGGCGGCGTGCGGGAGTGACGCGGGGAGCAGGGAGCGGCAGGCGCCGGATAATGGCGCGGGCGGCGGCTTTGTGCTGACGCCCGGCAAGAGGGCGGCGGCACCGGCGAAAGCCCCGGCGGCGCCTGGCTGAATTTAGCCGGCGCCCAGCTCCTTTTCGGATTCCATGCAACGCCTGACTGCGGCCAGCGACGGCTGCGCGGCCACGGCGCCCATTTTGGCGGTGGACATCGAGCCGGCGGCGTTGGCGAACCTCAGCATGTGCAGAGCCTCGTCGGCGTCTATGCGCTCAATGGGCTTGCCCAGCGCGAGGATGTTGTGCAGGACGCCGCCAAAAAAGCAGTCGCCGGCGCCCGTCGTGTCAACTGTCTTGACGCTGTACGCGCCGGAGCTAAGCAGGCGGCCCTGCGCCACTGTGGCCGCGCCTCGGGCGCCGCGCGTGACAAAGGCCATCTTTACGCCGCAGCCCTCCGTCGCGGCGCGGATGGCGCGGGCGGCGTCGTCCGTGCCGAAGAAGAATTCGGCCTCCTCCTCGGACAGCTTCACGACGTCGGCGAGGCAAAGCGCTCCCAGCATGACCTCTTTGGCCGTCTTGGCGCTCTCCCAGAGGCTTGGCCTGTAATTCGGGTCATACGTGACAATGGCGCCCGCCTTTTTGGCCTTTTGCACGGCGCCCAGCGTGGCGCCGCGCGCAGGCTCGTCCGTCAGCGACACGCCGCCAAAGTGGCAGATCCGCGCGCTTGAAAGCAGCTTGGCGCTGACCTCGCTCTTTTTCAGGCTTATGTCCGCCGAGTTTTTCCTGTAAAACGAAAAGGAGCGGTCGCCATCGGACGACAGATGCACGAAAGCGAGCGTCGTGTTGTGGGCGTCGGACAGGACGAGCCCGCTCGTGTCCACGCCGCTCCTGCCCAGCGTGTCCGCGCAAAACCTCCCGAACCCGTCGTTGCCCGCCTTGCCGATGAACGCGGTCTTTCTGCCCAGCTTTGCGAGCGCGCAGGCCACGTTCGCCGGGGCGCCGCCCATGTTTTGCGCGAACCGCGCCGCGCCCCCCCTGCCGCTGCCGGCGGGCGTGAAGTCGATCAGAATTTCGCCTATTGCCACACAGTCAAACATGTCCATGCCGGAAGCCTCCCGATCCTGTCTTGGTTCCGCTCTTGCCTTGTTTATTTGATAATAGCACTAATCAAGCTCTTTTTCCGTGTTTCTTCTGCCGTACATAATGCGGATAACAGTCACCGTGCCACTTTCATTGTCCGCAATATAAAATACAACGTAATTATACTCGTGTTCGATTGGGATTCCGACCGCAATTTGCGGTCGGACAGAGGAAACGAGTATTACTGACTCGCGTTTATGGTAAATTCAAATGCTCGTCAGTATATCCACAGGCATGACGCGAAGATTGCGGTTCCGCAACGGTTCTTCTTCGTAACGCCGGAAACGTTCCGGCATATGCTCCAAGGAATACGCAGCCTTTTCGATTCGGGAATATTGTTTTTCAGCGATTATCGGCTCCATCAGTATATTGGCGATATACTCGTAAATTGATTTCAGATCAAGCAGGGCCTGATTTGTGATTTTTACATCATATGTCATATCCCAAGTTCGCCGCGCAATGAAGCAAGCGCCTCTTTGGCAGGACGAACATTGCCTATTTCAATATCCGCGTAGCCTTTCTCAAGTTCAGCGTGAAATTCGTCCTCGGTAAGCATAGATATATCAAACGGATGCGAAGCGGGAAGCGTTACGTCAAACGGCATCCCGCGGCGCAATACAACTTGTTTCAAAAACATGCCTACCGCGTTTGACATCGGGATTCCAAGCCGCGTTAAAATCATTTCCGCGCGCTCTTTCAAATCCGGCTCGATCCTGATATATAAATTTGTACTTTTACTCATAGAAAACACCTCTACCATTATTATAAGTAATTGTACGGACAATGGCAATACATAAATTAAAAGTTTACGGGTTAATCCCATGCAATGGAATTATACTCGTGTTCGATTGGCAATTCCGACCGCAATTTGCGGTCGGACAGAGGAAACGAGTATTACTGACTCGCGTTAATGGAAAATTCAAATGCTCGTCAGTTTAAAATGTATACCCCTGATTCTTCCAATAGTGCCAGTCGCCTATTGCTTCGACTGTGTCTTCGTTGGCGTTTAGCGGTTTTATTTGGGAAAGTGGAACAGCCAACGCCTTGCCCTTCCACGAAATTTCCACATACATGTCGTGTTCGCAATTTTCTTCGCCAGCCATTTGCGTTGCCGTTATCTGTTCGCCCAATTCCAAGGGAGTGCGCTTATTGGCGGCAATACACTCCGCAGCAAACGGAAATGAGATTTTGTCATCCAAATAGTAATACCAACCCATAGCCTGTTCTTCCGGGCCGTTAGCGTCTGCGATAGCATCCATAAATATCCGTTCTTCACGCGCGGCATCCTTTTCCTTTTCACTCATGATTATGACCACCTCCATGCGATATTTGTTGTTGTTGCGGAGCGCCTAGCCGCCGACGAGAAAGGCCGCGATCCCGTCGCACAGGCCATGCGCCAGCTTGTCCTGGTATTCGGGCGAGTTCAGGAGCCTGTCCTCGTCCGCGTTGCTCATAAAGCCCATCTCGATGAGTATGCAGGGCACGGTTGACCAGTTGAAGCCCGTCATGTCGTCCCGCTTGACCACGCCCCGGTTCTTCGCGCCGGTTTTGGATATGACGGCGCTGAGCACGGTCGAGCCGGCCTCCGCGCTTGTGTCGGCGAGCGCCCGCCCGACATAGTCCGCAGACGGGACCAGCATGGATATCCCCTTGACGCTGGAATCGGCGCTGCCGTCGGCGTGGAGGCGCACGGCTATGTCCGCGCCGGCGTCGTTGCCGATTTTGGCCCTTTCGACATTGCTCACGTCAACGTCGTGCCTGTCTCGCGTCATCACGACGGTTGCGCCCTGACTGACAAGCAGGTCGCGCAGCTTCAGGCCGACGTCCAGCGTGATGATGTATTCCGCCGTGCCGGTGGCGGCGCCGGCCGTGCCTGACGTCACCTTTGCCTTTTTTACGGAGCTGTTTGGCGCAACGGGCTCTTTGTCCGAGTTTTGCTTTTGCTGGTGGCCGGGGTCGATCGCGACGATTTTTCCCGCCAGCGGCTTGCCAGGCGAAGCGGGCGGCGGCTTTTCGGCCGCGGGCTCAGGAGAATCGCCGGATGGCGCGGCGGTCGGCTGGCTGGGCGATGGCGCGGTTGCCGGCTGGCTGGCGGCGGGATTGGCGGCGTCGGTGGTTTGGGCGCCGTCGGACTGGCTGGCGGGAACCTGAGCGCTACCGATTGAATTGTCAGTGGCTTGGGCATTGCTGGCCTGACTGCCAGCGGCTTGAGCGCCGCCGGCCTGGCTGACAGAAGCCTGCGCATTGCCGACCGCAGGGGGCGACGCTTCCGATTGCGGCGTGGCCGGCGCGTTTGGCGCGTCGTCCGTCGGCCGGGCCGATGGCGAAGCGTCAGCCTCGGCCGGGCGCGCGCCCTGCTGCGACTGGCCGGCCTGCGCCGATGCGGCCTGCGGCGCGGAGCCGGACAGCGACTGAGACAGCGTCGCAGGCTGTGCCTGCGCCCGGCTCTGCGTTTGGCGCTCATTGCCCTGCTCGCCGCTCTGGCGCCCCGCTTGGAGCGCCTGCCCACCTGGCGGCAAATCCGAATCTGAATCCGCGCCATCGTCCGCGCCCGCGCCCTGCGACAAACCCGCGCCCGCCTGCGGCAACGGGGCTAGATCCCGCCTCGCGCCCGAGCGCTCGTAAAAAATATAAAGAAAAAACGCGACAAGCGCGACCGTCAAAACGACGTTGGCGCAAAAAATAATTTTCCTCATCCATCTCCCAATCGCCGCGCAACCCGAGCGCGGCCCGCCCGCAACTCGCCCAAAGTTGCTACAAAGCTTTATAGCGCCGCCAAACGCTCGGCTTTAGCAAAGTTCAGGCCGTCCATCGCATTTTCGCGCGAACGTAGCGAAAGCGACAGCGGAATCGCCTGCTCCCTTACAAGATGTGTGGGGCAGACTACTTTGCCTGATAAATCGGGGGGTCATTCTCTTTCGCACTTGAGACGATTTTGAAGCCATATTTTTGCGTAGCTTCCTCCGCAATTTTATTTGTTCTCGCTATTCTCTGCTCTCGCGTCAAGTCTTTGGTTTCCTCGTAAATCTGAAGCCGAATTTGATTTACTTCCTGCTCAACGTGGCTAATCGTTTTCATTTTCAACAACCTCCATTGGATTGAAAATTTCTACCACGCGGTAGCCGTTCAATGCATTAATATTTCCAAATATATTTTTTGCTTTCGCATAAGCAATCACCCTCTCGCTTATCTCTCGCCATTGCCGCCATCATATCGGGCCAACTTAGCCCGAAGTCGGCGCATGGCTTCTGGACATTTTGTCCAGAAGTGCGCGGCGTGTTTTTGGGACGGACGGAAAGGTGGCGCGGGCACACAGCGGCTTTCGGCTGTCCGTATCGCCGTCATCGGCGGCGAAAGCCCGCAACAGCGCCCACGCGACCACAAACACATACTCTATCAAAAATAGTGTAGCACGAATGGCCAAAAACGGCAATCAAAATTATCGCCGCCGCCCGCCGCGCCGCCCCTATGCCTTGCGCCCTACGGTTACGTCGCCCCACCCATCCGCACATCATTCTACCCTCGCCCCAGAATTTAAAATGGCTGAAAATCATGTCCGTGCCCTGTCCGAAAAAAATCTCTTTTCACAAAATAGTTTTTCGATGGGTGTCAGTGGTATAATAAATCGTACTGAACGGGCTGGAAACAGAAACGAAGGGATTCAAGATCCACTGCCAACACAGCAAAACAGGGCGATTGGGCGTGGCGATTGGCGAAAGGGGGCGAGCGGCGTGGGCGATAGAGCGGACGGCAAAATTGGCGGCAGAGCAAGCGATAGAGCAGACTACAGAGCGGGCGATGCAATAGGCGACGGATTGGGCAATGGAATGGGTGACAGAGCGGACGGCAGCGCGAGCGGCGGAACAGGCGGCAGAGCAGGCGGCGGAATAGGCGACAGAGCGGGCAAAAAGCATATTTTTGGCGCCGCCGGCAGATACAGCAGTTCAGCCTCCTTTGCGGAGCTGCGGCGGGGCGACTATTTTTACGTGGACAAGACGGCCTTCATAAAGCACTTCCTGGACGACGCCGTCAACAACAAGGTTTCCCTTATATGCCGCCCCCGCCGCTTTGGCAAGAGCCTCAACATGGACACCCTGCGCTGCTTTCTCTCGGACAGGGAGGACAGCC
>JAISFK010000315.1 GCA_031263625.1 Clostridiales bacterium | reverse complement strand
CGCATTTGCGCGTTGTTTTTGGCGGCCTGGTGCGCTATAATGTTCAATGCGGGCGTTGCCGCCAATGCGCGCTTGCATTGACAGCCGCTGGTTGCGATCTGGCCGAGCCCGTGATTTGGAGGGGAGCGCATTGAAGCAATTTGTAAATATCACTGTCCCGGTGCAGGAAGAAATTCTGCTGTCGCTTCGTGTTGGAAGCGAAGAATTTGCGGAGCAGATGAAAGCGATGACAGCCCTGAAACTGTGCGAAAACCGCAAACTGTCAATCGGGCAGTCTGCGGCGTTTGCCGGGATGGACGAAGCGGACTTCGTCAAATTTTTAGGCCGAAACAATGTTTCCATATTCGGTTCGGCGGCAGACATAGCGGAAGACTATCAAAATGCGTAAAATAGCAGGATGATGTATGCCGTGAGGTATTGCGCCTTGCCGGCGAATTTACAGACTGAACGGCGATCGCTCTGCGCGAGGTGTTGCCGCCAATGCGCGCTTCTCGTCCAAAATTATTGAGATCTGCTCAAAATCCGCTCAAAATTCCTGTAAATCCCCGTGTAAATCCTGCGCAAACCTCCGCGCGCCGCCCAAGGCTTCGATCTTGTATGCGAGCGCCATCCATGATATTATTACACCAATATTTTATTTGTTTGGAGGTGCTTATGAAAAAAACGGCGCTAATTTTTCAGGGCGGATGGGACGGGCACGAGCCGGTTCTCGTGTCGCGGCGCTTCGCCCGCCTGCTGGAGGGCCGCGGCTTCGACGTCACGGTCAGCGACACGCTGGACTGCCTGAACGACGCGGAGGCCCTCTGCAAGCTGGATCTGCTTGTGGCAAGCTGGACGATGGGCAAGATCGAAAACGAGCAGGTCAAGAATCTTTCCAAGGCGGTCGGCAAGGGCGTCGGGCTGGCGGGCTGCCACGGCGGCATGTGCGACTCGTTCCGCGAGAACACGGAGTGGCAGTTCATCACGGGCGGGCAGTGGGTGAGCCACCCCGGCGGCGACGGCATAGGCTACGACGTCAACATCCTGCACGGGTCGAGCCCGATCACGGAGGGCTTGGACGACTTCCGCGTCAGCAGCGAGCACTACTACCTGCACGTCGATCCCGCCATAAACGTGCTGGCGACGACGCGCTTCCCCATAGTCCCCTACTATCATATGTCCAACAAGCCCGTTGACATGCCCGTCGCGTGGACGAAGTTTTGGGGGAACGGGCGCGTGTTCTACTCGTCGCTGGGGCATCACGACGACGTGTTCGACAAGTCGCCCACGGCGCAGGCCCTCATGCTGAACGGCATGATCTGGGCGGCAGGCGGCAGGCAGTACGCCGAGGAGCGCGGGCTTACGGACGAGCGGTTCCTGAACGAGGCGAAAATGTATTGACGCGCGCGGGCGCAGCGCGGCGCGGCATAGCGCGCGCGGGCATAGCGTGGTGTAACGTGGCGCGATGCGGCGTAGTGCGGAGCGGCGCGGCACGGCACGGCGCAACACAGCGTGGCGTATAGTGCGGCGCGGCGTGGCGTAGTGCGGCACGGCGCAACACAGCATGGCGAGGCGCGGCGCAGTACGGCGCAGTACGGCGAGCGCGGCGCGGGGCGACACGATATGGCGCGAGCAACACGATATGGCGCGAGCAACACGATATGGCGCGAGCAACACGATACTTATAACATATGATATTAATAACATATAAAGGGGACTGGGCCAGATGAAGCGCGTGAAAGTTGCCATGATAGGCGTTGGCGCCATCAGCGGCATATATTTGAAGAATATTAGGGACATGTTCCGCAACATCGAGCTTGTCGGCGTCTGCGACCTGGTAAGGGAGAGGGCCGAGAAGGCCGCTGCCGAGTACGGGGTTCCGCGCGTATACGGCGACATGCACGAGGCGTTCGCGGACTCGCAGCCGGAGATCATTCTCAACCTGACGCGGCCATACGAGCACTACGACGTGTCGATGGCGGCGCTAAAGGCCGGCAAGCACGTCTATTCGGAGAAGCCGCTCGCGGCGACGCTCGCCGAGGGGCTGTCGCTGGCCGCCGAGGCGGAAAAGCGCGGGCTGCTGCTCGGCGGCGCGCCGGACACGTTTCTCGGCGCGGGCATACAGACGTGCCGCAGGCTCATAGACGACGGCTACATCGGCGAGCCGCTCGGCGGCGCGGCGTTCATGATTTGCCGGGGGCACGAGACGTGGCACCCGGATCCCGAATTTTACTACAAGCATGGCGGCGGGCCGATGCTCGACATGGGGCCGTACTACCTGACGGCGCTCGTCAACCTGCTGGGACGCGTGTCTGAGGTCACGGGCGCGGCCAAGGCGAGCTTCGCCAAGCGCCGCATAACCAGCCAGCCAAAGTACGGTGACGTCATAGACGTCGATGTGCCGACGTGGGCCAACGGCATACTCCAGTTCGACAGCGGCGCCATAGCCACGATCTTCACCACGTTCGACGTGTATTACGCCAGCCAGGCGCGGCTTGAGATATACGGATCGAGGGGCACGCTGGTCGCCCCGGACCCGAACACGTTCGGCGGCCCCGTGTCGCTGCTGCGGCCGGAGGACGGCGAGGCGAGGGAGATCCCGCTCCTGTTCGGGCACAGGGACAACAGCAGGGGCGTGGGGCTGTCGGACATGGCGGCGAGCATGGCGGGCGGCGGGGACTTTCGCGCGAGCTCGAACCAGACGCTGCACGTGCTTGAGATCATGAGCAAGATTCTGGAGAGCGCCGAGGCCGGCAGGCGGCTCAGCATGGAGACGCCGTACTCGCGCAGGCAGCCGGTCGCGGAGGCCGGGCTATGAAAGCCGATCGGGACGCAGAGGCGCGGCGGGCGGCAGAGGCGCGCCCGGCGGAAAAGGCGCGGCGGGAGGCGGATCCGGGCGATGGGGCTGGCGGCGGCGGGCAGACGGGAAGCAGCGGGGCGCGGGGGCCGGCAAGCGGCGGCGCGGAGCAGACGGCTGGCAGCGGCAGGGAGCGGGCGGCGGGCGGCGGTGGCGTTCGCCAAGCCGCCGCGCAGCAAGATGATGCTCGCCAAGCCGGCCCTGCTCGGGCCACCCGGCGTCTGGATGGCCCCGGCCAGGTTGGCGCGGCGCAATGCGCGGAGCCGCAGGCCGAGCGCGAGGGGGCTGGCGACGGAAAAGCGCGGACGGTTGCCAGCGGCATAGCGCAGATGGCGAGCGGCGGCGGGCAGACGGCGAGTAGCATGGCAGCGAGCGGCGGCGAGCAGGCGGGAAGCAGCAGGGCGCGGGGGCCGGCGGGCGGCGGCGCGGCTGTTGCGTATGGCGGCAGGACGCGGTTTGTCGCGCACGCCGCCATAATCGCCGCAGCGTATGCCGCGCTGACCGTCGGGCTGGCGCCCATCAGCTTCGGCGAGCAGCAGTTCAGGGTGTCCGAGGCGCTGTGCGTCCTGCCGGCGTTCACGCCCGCCGCGGTTCCGGGGCTTTTCGTCGGTTGCCTCATATCCAACACGGTGAGCTTCATGGGCCTGCCCGACATGATATTCGGGAGCCTCGCGACGCTGCTGGCCGCGCTGCTGACAAGGCATATATCCAACGCGACGCAACCCGGCCGCGCTGTGGCAAAAGCCAGCCGCGCTGCGGCGGCGCGGCCCAGTCGCGCCGCGACAAATATCAGCCGCGCTACGGCAAAGCCCGGTCGCGCTGCGGCAGCCGTGTTCGGCCGCCGCGCCCCGGCGGGAGCCGCCCGCTCCGCTGAGGCAGGAGCCGCCCGCGACCGCGATGCGGTAGCCGGATCCGATCGCGCGGCGGCGTCGGAAGTCGCGGCCTCCGCGCCGGCAAAACCCGGCCGCGCCGCGCCCAGGGGCGACATATCCCTGCTGAGGATCGTCCTGATCCCGCTGCCGGCGGTTCTGATAAACGCCGCCGTCATCGGGGCGATGCTCGCGATTTTTCTGGGCCTGCCATTTGGCGCGGCGGCGCTCGGCGTGGCGATAGGCCAGGCGGGCAGCTGCTACGGCCTCGGCGCGCCGCTGTACGTGCTGATGTCCAGGCTGGCCATGCGCGGCGCGCTGCCGATCGGGCAGCAGGCGGGGCACTAGCGGGCGCGGCGCAAGCCGGGCAGGGCGCGGACAGGCATAACATAGCGAGCGCGCATAAGCAACAAGCAGGCGGGGCATAAGCAGGCGGCACCGGCGGGTGCGCATAAGCAGGCGCAGGCAGGCATGGCACAGGCCATGTACGGCGCCCTGTCGCTCTAGTGGCAGGCATAACATAGCGGGCGGGGCATAAGCAGGCGGCACTGGTGCGCATAAGCAACAAGCAGCCGCGCCGCAAGCCGGCATGGCACCGGCGAGCGCACATAAGCAACAAGCAGGCGCGGCGCAAGCCGGGCCCGCCCGTGAAGAACGGGGAAAGCGCGCCGCCCCGCTCCGGCTGGGGTTGCGGGCGCATTGCCGGCGCGTTGCCGCTTTGGTTGATTGAGATCGCCGCGATGTGGGTAATGTTAATATGGCGGCATGCGCTTGCGCTGGGCGCGAGCGAGCGCGCGCAAGCCACAGGAACGGCGCCTGCATCCGCGTGAAAGGAATTAACGGTTTTTGCCAGATGAATATTGAGTACATCAATCCTTTTATCGAGGCGAGCCAGCTGGTTCTTGGCACGGCGGCGGGCTTGCCGGTCAAGCTGGGGCGGGCGTTCATAAGGAAGGCGCCGATTGGCGCGGGCGTGCCGATCGTCGAGGTCGGGCTGTTCGGGAAAATCAGCGGCAAAGGCGTGCTGGCCATTCCCGTCCCCGTGGCGACGCAGATCGTTTCGCGCATGATGGGCGGCGCGGACATAAGCGAGCTGGACGAGCTCGGCATTTCGGCGCTGTCGGAGCTCGCGAACATGATAATGGGCAACACGGCGACCATCCTGTACAACAGGGGGGTCGGCATTGACATAACGCCGCCGAGGATGGCGTTCGGCGACGGCGCGGCGCTGCCGCCAGCGGGCGCGCAGACGATCAGCGTGCCGCTCGCGGTCGGCGAGCTGGGGGACATTGAGCTGGACATATCGGTCGCGGGGTGATGGATTCTCGTTATGCGCTTGAACATAGTGCTGGTTGAGCCGGAAATACCGCAGAACACGGGCAACATATCGAGAACCTGCGCGGCGATTGGCGCGGACCTGCACCTCGTGAGGCCGCTCGGCTTTTCCACGGACGACCGGCAGCTGAAGCGCGCGGGGCTGGACTACTGGGACAAGCTGAACGTGTTTTACTATGACTGCTTCGCCGACCTGGCGTCGCCGCGCCCCGGCGCGGACTTCTATTTTTTTTCGACGAAGGCCGGCAGGCCATACGGCGACGTCGCCTACGCGGACGGCTGCTACATCGTGTTCGGGAAGGAAACGGCGGGCCTGCCGCCCGGCCTGATCGAGCAGAATGGCGGGCGCGGCTTTCGCATACCGATGCGGGGCGGCATCCGCTCGCTCAACCTGAGCAACGCGGTGGCGATCGTGGCTTACGAGGCCATGCGGCAGGGCGCGTTCGCCGGGCTGGAGTAGCTGGCGGGCGAGGCGGGGCGCCTGCGGGGCGTATATACTCGTGTTCGATTGGAAATTCCGACCGCAATTTGCGGTCGGACAGAGGAAACGAGTATTACTGACTCGCGTTTATGGTAAGTTCAAATGCTCGTCAGTATATAACGGCAATGGAAAGCGCAGGCCGACAAAATAGCGGGGTGATGAAAATTGCAGGCGCAAAACAGGCGCAAGGCCGCGGGAATAGGCGACCCGGCCGTCAGGAGCCGCATGGTGGCTGACTTTTCCGACATGGTCGGCGTGGACAGCCCCTCGTTCGGCGAGCGCGGCATGGCCGATCTGATGCGGGTCAAGCTCGAGGCCGCCGGATTTGAAGTCGAGGAGGACGGCGCGGCGTCGAGGCTGCCGGGCAACTGCGGCAACCTCATAGCGACGCTGCGGGGCGATCCGGGGCTGCCGGCGGTGGGGCTGCTCGCCCACATGGACACGGTCGAGCCGTGCAGGGGGAAGAAGTGCGTCGTTGACGCGGGCGACGCCGACATACTGCGCTCGGACGGCACCACGATACTGGGCGGCGACGACGCGGCCGGGATGGTGGCCGCGATCGAGGTCGCGCGCAGGCTCAGGGAGGGCGGCGTCCGGCACGGGGACGTCCAGATAATCCTGACCGTCGCCGAGGAGCTGGGGCTGCAGGGGGCGAAAAACCTCGACTATTCAAAAGTGCGCGCGCAGTACTTCTTCGTGTTCGACAGCGGCACGGCGCCCGGCTCGGTCGTCGCGAGGGCGCCGACCCACGCGAACATGACGTTCACGGTGACGGGCAGGGCCGCCCACGCGGGCATAGAGCCGGAGAAGGGCCTGAGCGCCATCAAGGTGTTCGCCGAGGCGGTGGCCGGCATGAAGCTAGGCCGCATAGACGCCGAGACGACGGCGAACATCGGCACGGTGCGGGGCGGCACGGTCGTGAACGCGGTCTGCGAGAAAGTGGTCGCGGAGGGCGAGGCGAGGAGCTACAGCGAGGATTCGATGCGCGCCCAGATGGCGCACATGAGGCAGCGCTTTGAGGAAGCCTGCGCCAAATGCGGCGCGGGCTTTGCCTGCGAGGAAACGATCAAGTACAGGGGCTACGCGCTCGGCGCGGGCGACGCCATCATCCGGCTGCTGCAGGAGGCGGAGGGCAGGCGCATAGCTGCCGAGGGCGCGGCGCAGGCGCCGCCTGCGGCGGGCGGGCCGGCAGGGACAGGCGCGTCGCCTGCGACGGACGGGCCGACTGGGGCGGACGCGCCGGCCGGGGCAGGGATTCCGAAGCTGCCCCTGGCGCTGGTGGACACGGGGGGCGGCAGCGACGCGAACATCCTGATCGAGAGGGGCCTTTCGGCCGCCACTTTGCCGATGGGGATGCACGACGTCCACAGCACGGGCGAATACGCGAACCTCCGCGAAACCGACAGGGCTGTCGAGCTGGTGCTGCACGTTTTCGGCCTGCTCGCCGAGCGCGGGCAGGCATAGAGATGCATAGAGATGCATAGCGATAAATAAAAAATCGGAATAAAATGCAATATCAAGGCAAAATGCAATAAAATGCAATATCGGAATAAAATGAAGCAGTGGAATAAACATGAAATGCCAGAAACACCTGCAAGACGAGAAACGCCCGAATAAACCCGAATGGAGGATCGGACATATGGAAATGAAGATTGGCGTAATAACGGGGGGCGGGGACTGCCCCGGCCTGAACGCCGTTTTGCGGGCCGTCGTCAAGACGGCCATCAGGAAGTACAATTTTGACGTCATTGGCTTCCGCGACGGGTACAGGGGGCTGGTCAAGAACGACTACGTCCCGCTCACCGAGTCCAGCGTGTCCGGCATCCTGGACAGGGGCGGCACGATCCTGGGCTCGTCGAACAAGGACAACCCCTTCAAGTTCAAGATTGAGAAGAACGGCGTCGTGGAGGAGCGCGACATGTCGGAGCGCGTCGTGGAGAACCTCTGCGTCCACGAGATCGACGCGATGGTCTTCATAGGCGGCGACGGCACGCTCACGAGCGCGCGCGACTTCTCCAACATGGGCGTCAAGGTGATCGGCGTGCCCAAGACGATCGACAACGACCTCAACTGCACGGAGACGACGTTCGGCTTCTCGACCGCCGTGGAAACCGCGACCGACGCCATAGACAAGCTGCACAGCACGGCCGAGTCGCACCACCGCGTCATGCTGCTCGAGGTCATGGGCAGGAACGCCGGCTGGATAGCGCTCCACGCGGGGCTCGCGGGCGGCGCGGACGTGATCCTGATCCCGGAGATCCCCTACGACATCGACTCCGTCATCAGCAGCCTGAAGCGGCGCAAGAACCTCGGCAAGAACTTCAGCATCGTCGTGGTCGCGGAGGGCGCGAAGCCCGTGGGCGGCGACGTCGTGGTCAGCAAGATAGTCGCGGACAGCCCGGACCCCGTGCGGCTCGGCGGCGTGGGCAACAAGGTCGCGGCGGACATAGAGCGGCTGTCCGGCATAGAGACGCGCATCACGGTGCTCGGCCACTTGCAGAGGGGCGGCCGCCCGAACGCGTTCGACAGGGTGCTCTCGACCCGCTTCGGCGTCGCGGCGGTGGATCTCGTGAACGAGGGCAAGTTCGGGCGCATGGTGTGCCTCAAGGGCGCGGAGATCAGCTCCGTCCCCATCGGCGACGCCGTGGGCTCGCTGAAGCTCGTCAATTACTGCGGAGAGATGGTCAGCATAGCAAAGAGCATCGGCATCCAGTTTGGAGATGAATGATGGGACGGTCAGCCTGCTGTTTGAAAAAAGCGCCCGACGAGGCGCCTGGGCCGAGGCCGGAGTCCAGGCCGGATTTTCGGCCGGAGCCGAGGGCTGATCTGCGTCCGGAGCCGAGGATGGCGCCGGCGGGGCAGGAGGCGGGCGCGGAAGCGGGGCAAGGGCCGGAACTGAGGCTGGAGCCCAGGGCGGATTTGCGGCCAGAGCCGAGGGCAGTGCCGGTGCAGGAAGCGGGGGAGGCCCCGGACGTCAGCTGGGTGCCGGATGCGGCGCAGGAGTCGGATCAGGGGCAGGGGCAGGCCAGGAGCGATATCCCCGCGCGGGCGGCGCGGCTGGCCGCGAGCGTCGGACAGGGGCTGGAGCGGGGACCGAAGCCGGAGGCCGGGCGAGCCCCGGCGCTGAAGCTGGCCCCGCCGCTGCGCTTCTCGCATATCGGGATCGCCGACAAGGAGCGCTTTGACGCGCTGTTCAGGGCGGTCAACCCGCAGATATCC
>JAISFK010000312.1 GCA_031263625.1 Clostridiales bacterium | reverse complement strand
TTATTTGAGATAGCGCCTGGCGCCAGCGTAGCGGGTGGCATACGAGCCGGAGTTCAGGTTGCTGATGGTGACGCCGCGCCCGCCCCCGCCCGAGGACGAATGGATGAAATTGCCGTTCCCGATATAGATCCCGACATGGTTGACTGTCCTGTTCGACCCGCTCTTGGCAAAATACACGATGTCGCCCACGCGCAAATTGGCTTTCTTGACGGCGGTGCCGCTCGTCGCCTGCTGGCGCGACACCCTCGGGATGGACACGCCGAAGTGCTTCATAACGTACTGCGTGAAGCCGGAGCAGTCAAAGCCCTTTGTCGTCGTGCCGCCCCACTTGTAGCGGATCCCGATGAACTGCTTCGCGTAGCTGACGAGATCGGAGCCAGCCTTGGACGTGCCGTTGCCCGCCGCGACGCCTGCCTCCGAGCCGCCCGACGACGATTTTTTCGCCGTCGTGTTTTTCGATATTACCGTCTTGTTCGTCCCCGCGGAGGTCGTGGTAGTCACCTGCGCCGTCTTGACTTCCGTCAGGAACATCTTGTTTATGTAGCCTATCTTGCCGTCCGGCGTCTTTATCCTGCGCCACTCGCCGGAGCTCTCAAGCACCGTCACAATCGTGTCATTTTGCAGCTTCGCCACTATGTCGGCGTCCAGATCGGGATTGTCGCGAAAATTTATGTCGTCGCCCTTGATCTGCATCTTCGACGTGGGCTTGGCCGGCTCGTTGACATTCCGGATCGTGCTGTCGCCGCGGACGTCAACGCCGTCCACGACGCCCCTGCTGATAACGCCCACTATAATTGAGTACTGATCGTTGACCCAGCCCGATTCCCCGTTCGGGAGCTTTATCTTGAACCAGTCGTTGAATCTGTCCAGCATTACGAAGCGATCAAATTTCCGCTGCTGCGTCAAAACCGCCCCGTCCGTGCTAGGCGTCTTGCGGATGTTGACGCTGTCCGCCGTTATCTGGACGACGTCAAGGTCGGCTTTTATAAATTCGGCCATCGCCCAGCCCGTGTCGCCGTTGGCAAGCAACAGCTGATACCATTCGCCCTTCATGTCCGTTATCTGAACTTCCGCTTCCTGCGCCAGCTTCGCGATGACTTCCGAGTTTTTGTCCGGCTCCTTGCGGATATTCAGCAGCTCTGCGGTCACAAACCCTTGCCCTTCCGCGAACGAAACGCCGGAAAGCATTGTTATGGCCGCCAAGAGCATGGCAATCATGGCGAGAACCTTATGTGGAATCTTCAATTACTCTATCCTCCTGTTTCTCATAGCACATTGGCGGGCGCAACAGCTGCATGGATGCAAGCGCGCAACGCGCGCGCATCATGCGCCGCAAAACGCAAAACACCGCCAGCTACGGCCCCAAACCCCTGCGGCGCCCGCGCCTGCGGCCGCCTGCCGTGCTGTGCCAAAAGCGATTGACAGAATATAGCCCCTCATTAAGCGCTTTCAGTATAATACGCGGCCACAGTTTTGTCAACCGCTATCATTGCGCCAATTTACGCCGCCGCTACCATTGCGCCAATTAAAGACGCGCGGCGCCACGCGCAGCACCGCGCGTTGAGCGCGCGTGGCGCCGACTCATTCCCAACTCATTCCCAACTCACACCCGACTCATTCCCGGCTCATTTCCAGCTCACTCCCGACTCATTTCCGGCTCACTCCCTGACCCGAAACACTTTCCCCTTTGGAACAAAGGGCAGCCTCGCCCCCTCTGGAATCAGGAAGGCGTGCTCGCGGCCGCGCAGCACTAGGCGGCTGTCGCAGTATCCATCCGTAATGATCAGCACCGGCGCGTCCTCGGGGAAATCGTCCGCCCGATCCAGCAGGTCAATGCCGGGCTGGAGCACGGTGCCGCCCCGGCCTTTGACCTTTACGATGCCGGCGATGTCCTCAGGCCGCATGTAGCCCTGGTCGTAAGCCGCAGCGTCGCAGAAGACGACCCGGACGCCCGGCACCTCCCGCGCGACGCTGTAGCTGGCGACAGCGCCCAGCGCCGTCGCCAGCAGCCCGCGCTCCATCGAGCCGGACGTGTCGAGCACGACGCCCAAGGTGCGCCCGTCCAGCGCGGCTTGGCTGGCAATCCAGTTGGGCCGCGGGATGTCGGGCGTCGAGGACTGCCGGCGGCTGGGCCGGGCGTAGGAGCGCGTCTTCTCCAGCGGCGCGAACAGCCCGTCGAACCAGCGGGCCAGCTCGACGTCCCAGGGAATGGGCGGATGGCTCAGCGCGCGAATTTCCTCGATCAGCCCTTCCGGAAGGTAGCCGCGGCTTTCCCTCTGATGGTAGTCAAGCCCCTGCCCCAGTGCGCGGCGGTAAAAGGCGTCAAGGTCCGCGCCGCCGCCGCGCTCCCACCAGCGCCCGTCGCCGGGCAGAATGTCGCCCAGCCCCACGCCCCGCAGCGTCGCCAGCTTTCGATAGGCGCGCATGTCGGTGACAATGCGGTCGTAGACCGCCTCGGCGCTGAGCCCCTTAAACTGCTCGTCGTAGAGCACGCCCTCCGGCCGCTCGCCGAGGCGCATCTCGGTCAGCCACGCGTTGACAACGAAGTCGCAGGCGACGTTCCAGAGGTAGCTGTCGCGCCACTCGTGGCGGGCGTCGTGCCGCAGCGCCGCGTGCAGAAACTCATGCGCCATGACAAAGCGACACTCCTCCTCGCTCAGCGCGGCGGCGGGGTTCATGTATATCTCGCTCAGCCCGCAGGATACGGCGGCGACCTGGATGCCCATGCGCTGGCAGACCAGCGGATCCTCAATGAGCTTGAAGCCTGCGGCGATGGCGCCCAGCAGCGGGTAGCTGGAAATAAACCACTCCTTAGCCCTCGCGGCCATGGACTTGGGCTTGCCGCGCTCGTCGCGGTCGAGCCTCTCGTCGCGCCCGGCCGCCGCGTTGACGGCGCTCCGCACCGCCATGCCCAGCCCGGCCGCGAAAACGGCCGTCCAGTTCACGGGCTTGCGCGGGCGCGGCCAGCAGTAGTGGGCGCCGAGCCCGCCGAAGCCGCCGTTCTCGCCGTTCTCGCCATTCTCGTCGAAAACCATGTCCTGCGTGTTTTCGCCCGCCGTGCCGAAGCCGATGTATTCCGGTTTTACGCCATCCTCGCGGAGTCGCCGGTACAGCTTTTCCTCGTCGCTGATGCCGGCAGGCAAAGTTCCAGCCCGTAGCGGCCTGCCCAGCTTGAGGTCAGCCAGAAATTTTTCCGCCACGCAGTCGCAGGCGATGTTCCAGCAAATGGGATCCTCCTTCTCGGCAAAGTGGCCCATGCCGAGGTGCAACAGGCAGTGGGCCAGCGCCCTCGCCCATTCTCCCGGCTCCGCGCGGACTTTTGGATTGCACCAGACTATGCCGCTGCGGCAAGCCTTTGCCAGCCCGTCCCGCGGAAAGGGCGTCCCCTCCCGCCTGAGCAAATCGGCATGATCCAACAGCGGCGCTATAATCGGGTGGCGGCTGACAATCTCGCAGCCCGCATGAAAGTTTTCCAGCGCTATGTCGTCTTGCCCCTTCGCTTTCGATTTTGCTCTGGCTTTAGCTTTAGACGCCATCTATTTCCCCTTTGCTTCACCTTACCTTCACCTTACCTCTTTGCTTCCCCTTTATTCCCTTTTGATCCCTCTTTGCCTTCTCTTTTGATCCCCTTGCGTCCCCTCTATTTTCCCTCTACTTCCCCGTTGCTTCCCCTCTATTTTCCCCCTACTTCCCTTTTACTTTCCCTCTATTTTCCCCCTTTACTTCTTCTTTTTTTCGGCGAGGCGCGGCAGGTCGCGCACGATTTCGACCATGAACCAGTCGGGCAGCGATTCCCCGTCAGCCGGGGCGACGACCATTTGCGCGATCTCAAGGCTCAGGTTTGCCAAATCCCTCATCAGCGCCTTGCCCCTGGACGAGAGATCCCGCGCACTATCGGAGAGCTGGCCCTTGTTGGCGGGCAGCTCCTTGACGAGCCGCGCCCGAAAGCTCTGGGCGAGGAAGTAAAGGGCGTCGCGATCCTCTGGGGCGGCGGGCCATTTCTGCTCGCCGCTGATAATGGCCGACAGCGCGTAGCGGTTGCGAATGTGCTTGACGAACGCGCGGAACTGCGCCGCGTGGTGGGGCGACAGGCAGCCGCAGGCCAGAATTTCCAGCTCCTTGTCGGCGATTTCGTCGCCGTAGCTGTGGAGCGCGTCGGACAGCATGTGCCACGAGCGCGGCGTCGAAAAAGGCTCCTCGGTCTTGGGCGGCTGCCGCCAGAGGTGGTCGGGCCGCAGGCCGATGTATTCTATAATGTGGTGGTGGATGCCGTTCTGCCCGGCCCAGTCGAGCCAGTCCCTGTGAGAGGCGGTGAGTTCGACATGGAACATGCGGTTGACCAGCGCCGACGACATGGGCTTGACGATAGCGTTGTCCTGCGCGCGGTTGCCCGCGCCGACGACGATCGAATCCTTTGGCAGGCGGTATTCGCCGATGCGCCGGTCGTGTATGAGGCTGTAAAACGCCTTTTGCACCTCCTGCGAGCAGGCGTTGAGCTCGTCGAGAAAGAGGCAGTACGCTTCATCCCGCGCGATCATGCGGGGCGGGCAGAAGACGCTCTTGCCGTCAAGGATCTGCGGCACGCCGATGATATCCTCGGGCGCGAGTTGGCTTCCCAGCAGAGAGACGCAGGGCAGCCCGACCTCGGCGGCAAACTGCTCGACGATGGACGACTTGCCGATGCCTGGCGCTCCCCAGATAAAGACGGGGCGCACCGTGGCCACGTTCAAAAGGACGCTCAGAAGCTGGGACTGGTTGACGGTGATTGGTATATTCATATTTATAATATATCAGGCAAATGGGACAGAAGTCTGTCCAAATGAAAAAGATATTGCAAAAAATAACCTCTCGGCTTCATCCGCTTTTATACTCGTGTTCGTGCTCGGGGGGGCGGCAGTGCATAGACGAAGGCATAATGGCCGACTATCTTAAAACACGAGGCTCGGAGGTCGAGAATATGATTTTCACGGAATTCAACATCGACATCGCAAAAGCAGTTGCCGCCGCATTAACGGCGGCTCGCGCATGCGTCGGCATCACCGCCGCGCTCGCTCCCCGCAAACCCCGTGCGCCCGCGTCGCCATGTCGAAAACTCTGGCGGGCAGAAGTGTGCTGAGGGCTGGCATGGCGACTCGCCCTCGGTGGCGCCTCGCCCGCCGCGCTGCCGGTGGTGCCCCAGGCCTTGGTTGCGGTCTTGACGTCGTTGTAGTTGCCGCAGCAGCCGCCACACAAATAGTGGAAGAACCGCTCGTCGCAGTGCCGTAGCTTCTTCATCTGCAGCTCGCCGCTGAAACGCATCTGCAATTTACAGCCCGACTACTGT
>JAISFK010000192.1 GCA_031263625.1 Clostridiales bacterium | reverse complement strand
GCGGCAAGCCCGGCGACGCTTTCGTCCTTATAGATTTCCTCAACGACCGGATCCGCGAGGGGCGACAGCGCTTCTTCCTCAATTTTATCCCCGAATTCATTCGGGCGAGCTTCCTTGATCATCTGCATTCCTCCAAGCCCTTGTAAAGAAAGCATAGCACGTCTTGCGCGGATTTTCCACAGTTTTTTGCCGGATTCGTTTTGCCGCGCGGGAATGCGGGCGGCGATGACGGTATCCCCAAGGAAAGTCCGCCCAGTCGTCGGATGATCTTCAGGGCCCGCGACGACTTCGATCTTGATTTGGCCCGCTCCGCGCTCATAGGCGACAAAAACTCCGACATCGAGGCGGGCCGCAGGGCCGGAGTCGGCAGCTTGGTCTTCCTGCAAGGCCGGTACGGCTTTGTCCCGGCGGAGGGCGTGGCGGTCTGCGAAAAGTTGGGCGAGGATATCGTCCTAAACTTCCGGCAGCAATAAGCGCGCTTTGGGGGCGCCCAGCTATTACAGCAGAGAATCAACCTGTTCTCTGGTGAGGCCAATATCCTCCATGATTGTCTCAGCGCTCCTGCCTTTTTTTAGCATCCTTCTCGCGGCTTCTTCCAAGCCCTGTTCCAAGCCCTGTTCCAAGCCCTGTTCCAAGCCCTGTTCCAAGCCCTGTTCCAAGCCCTCTTTAAGGCCTTGTTCATGCCCTTCCATCCTTGCGCCCTGAATGATGCTCATGTCGCGGAAATCGGCGATCCATTCGCGATATGCCTGCTGGACCGCCTCGCTCGCGGTGACTTCGCCATAGCGAGCGACAAACTGCGCCGCGCCCGTATCGTTCTCGGCAAACGCTCCCATCCTCTGTTCCATCTTGAACACCTCCATCGGCAGTTTCTTGTTGAAGTGCATCTCGTATAGCAGCTTGCACCAGCAGTACAGCGGGTTTGAATAGTCTTCCGGCGCTTTCGGGAAACAGGGCAATTGGATATTGAAAACCTCCAAGCCCTTGTAAAGAAAGCATAGCACGTATTGCGCGGATTTTCCACTGTTTTTTGCCGGACAGGCGAGGAATGCAATTCCAAAAATCAATGGCTGAATTCCGGGACAAGCCCGGAATGACGGAGAAAACGAATCGCCGCAGCTGTATGCCGGCTGGCGCACCTCTGAACTGTAACATTCTTCCGGCATTATGGTCGGCATTATCCCGGCCGCCGCAAAAAAAAATGAATTGACTTTTGATGCGCGAAAAGCCATAATTATTGGGAAATGCCGGGCTTAGCAAATAATAATCCGAACGTGAACGCAAACGTCGGGGCGGGGGTTTTCAAATAAATGGCAGAGGCTTACAAACCGCTGATAGTCCAGAGCGACATGACGTTGCTGCTGGAGACGGGCAACGAGAGCTACGAGTCCGCGCGCGACGAGCTGTCGGCGTTCGCCGAGATGGTCAAATCGCCTGAGTACGTCCACACGTACAAGATCACGCCGCTGTCGCTGTGGAACGCGGCAAGCGCGGGCGTGTCGGCCTCCGACGCCATCCGCAGCCTCGAGCGGCACAGCAAGTATCCCGTCCCGGAAACAGTGCTGGCCCGGATACGGCAGATAAGCGGGCGCTACGGCAAAACCCGCATCGTAAAGCCCGGCGATGGCGCGGGCGGCGGCACCGGCGGCGGCATCGCCGGCGCTGTACTTTATCTTGAAGCCGACGACGAGTTCATAATGGCGCAGCTTGCGATCGAAAAATCTGTCGCAAGGTACTTTCTCGGCGAGCCAGAAGGCAACCGCGTGAAGATCGACGCCGCCTATCGCGGGCATATCAAGCAGGCTCTGATGAACTTGCAGTTCCCGCCGGAGGATTTGGCGGGCTACGCCGAGGCCGAGAAGCTCGATTTCAGCCTGAGAATCGGCGAGCGCTTCGCGCCCCGGGACTACCAGAGGGCGGCGGTGTCGGCGTTCCGGGCCGGCGGCAGGGGCGACCACGGCGTGATCGTCCTGCCGTGCGGCGCGGGGAAGACCATCGTGGGCATCGCGGCCATGTCGCAGCTCAAGACCGAGACGCTTGTGCTCACGACGTCCATCACCGCCCTGCGGCAGTGGGCGAGCGAGCTGCTCGACAAGACCAACCTCGCGCCCGAGCAGATCGGCGAGTACAGCGGCGAGAAGAAAGAAATTAAGCCCGTGACGATATCCACGTACCAGATCATTTCCGCGAAGGACCGAAACGACGAGCAGAAGCACTTTGAGCTGTTCTCGCGGCGCAACTGGGGATTCATCATCTACGACGAGGTGCACACGCTGCCCGCCCCCGTGTTCCGCATAACGGCGGAGCTGCAGGCAAAGCGCCGCCTCGGGCTGACCGCCACGCTCGTCCGCGAGGACGGGCGCGAAGGCGACGTGTTCGCGCTGATCGGCCCCAAGCGCCACGAAATGGGCTGGAAAGTTCTCGAGGGGCAGGGCTGGCTCGCGCAGGCCGACTGCTTTGAAATTCGCGCGCCGATGCCGGACAGCCTGCGCATGCCCTACGCGATCGCGCCAAAGCGCGACAAATTCAGAATCGCCGCGGAAAACCCGCACAAGCTCGACATCGTCAGGCAGCTGCTGGCCAAGCACGCCGGGGCGCACATCCTCGTCATCGGCGTATACATCGAGCAGCTGCAGGGCATAGCCGAAGCCCTCTCCGCGCCGCTGATCACCGGCAAGACAAAGAACAGCGAGCGCGAGGAGCTGTACGCGAAATTCGTGAGCGGGGAGATAAGGCTGCTCGTGGCGAGCAAGGTCGCGAACTTCGCCATAGACCTGCCGGACGCGAACGTGGCGATCGAGGTCAGCGGGAGCTTCGGGTCGAGGCAGGAAGAAGCGCAGCGGCTCGGCCGCATACTGCGCCCCAAGCCCGGCGACAACAGGGCGTATTTCTACACGGTGGTGTCGCGGGACACCCGCGAGGAGGAATTTTCGGCGCACAGGCAGCTGTTCCTTGTGGAGCAGGGATACCCTTACAAGATCATTGACGGCATTATTGGCGGGCGAGGGCAAAAAAATGCACACAAAAAAGCAAATTGAGCGGTGGCTGCTTTCAAACTGCTCGCTTTCGCGCTCCGACAGGTGCGCGGCCGGGACAGGCATGGATGAGATTCACCAGCGAGTTTTCGGCAACAAAAAGAACGTCGCCAGAGGCGGCGCGGCGCGCGACCTGGCGGCATTCTACGCCGAACCGCAGAACATCATGGAGATATGGGGCGGGGGCGGCGCCGGGGCCGCGACGGCGAGAGGGCTGACGGACATCGAGAAGGAATTTATCTCCGCCTATGTCCAGCTCGACTGCGCGGAGTTTGTGCCCGCCACAAAGGTCATCGCCGATAGGCACGGGATAGCGCCGCCGAAGGAAAAGCGCAGCTGGGGCAGCGACAATTTTTACTCGCCTGACGAATATTACGGCAAGCGCCTCAAGTTCCTGCACATTATAGTGAACGAGCGCCCGAAAAGCATGGCGGTATGCCTGTTCCCGGGCGGGGAGCACATGCCGCCGTTCGTGAGCGATGTTTTGAAGGACAAGATCCCGCCGATGGAGTTTGTCTACGGGGAGTGCGCGCCGTCGGAGAATGACCGCCTGATCTGCCGCGAGGGCAGGCTTGCCGACTTCGCGGCCGCCGTGCGCTTCGCGGGGATCGAGAAGCTGAAAGTCAAAGAAGGCACTTATGACATCACGAAGGCAAAATTCGCCAAAATGGCCGAGACTGCCGGCTTTGACGAAGTGTGCGACATCGACGGCGCGTTCGGCGCCCCAAAGGACGCGGCGCGAGCCGGCGATTTCAGGGTCGCCGCGCCGCTGTTCGCGCTCGCGGCGGCCGGCGGGCTGATCGAAATAGGCGGCGACTTGTGCGCCAGGCCCAGCAAAGACGCCGTGAAGCTGCTGCTGAAGCCGCCGCACGAGCTGGCTAAACACCTGCTCGACCAATACTGCGCCCGTAACAGGATACGCGAGCCGCACTACGTGGCGTACCTGGAGGTAAACGGGTATTGGATTGACTGGACGAAGTGCCGCGAGCAGGTCATTGGCCTGCTGAAGACTTGCCCGGTCGGCAGGTTCGTCAAGTTTTCCGATTTTTGCAAATACGCGCTGATTTTCTGCGGTAACTTCCTTGGAAGGCCGCGGAGCGGTTCCGTCGGGCTCAAAGGCTTTGATTTCGGCTACGACTATTATTATGACGGCAGCTACACGCCGGACTGGGACGAGTGCGAAGGCCGCATCATCGCGCAGGTTCTGACTTTCCTCGGCGCCATTGGGGCGGTTGACGTCGCCTATGCCGAGGGCGCGCCGCGAATCAAGCACGGCGGCGACGATTTTGGCGTGGGCATATCCGCTCTGCGCGTGACCGCCCTCGGCGCGTGGCTGTTTGGGATGACGGACAAGTACGACGCGCCGAAGGCGGCGGGCGCGCGGCAGCCGGAGAGCAGGCTGCTCGTCCAGCCCGACCACACGGTCATGATCGCGGGGCTGGAAAGCCGCATCCTGCACGAAACCTATCTGGGCAAGTTCCTGACAAAAGTGTCGGACGACGCCAATGTATCCGTATACAAGATAAACTTCCAGTCGGTGGTTCGGGCGCATAACTTGGGCATCAGGCCGCGGCAAATCAAGGAGTATCTCAAAAAGGCCAGCGACAGGCCGCTGCCGAAAAACGTCGAGCGCTCTTTCGACGACTGGCAGGCCAAGGCGGGCAGAGTGAAAATCAGAACCGTCACGATACTCGAAACAGACGACAGGCTTTTGCTCGCGGAGCTGAAAGCCATCAAAGACATGGGCGTATACGCGAAGGTAGAAATAGGCCCTTCGCTCGAACTGGCATACGACGGGGCGCAGAAAAAAGCCAAAGCGCTCGCGGAAAAGAACGGCTGGTTGGTGGATTTGTAGAGGCATGCCCTTTTGGCCTGACGCTTGGCGCCTGCACCTGCGGGAACGAGGGAGCTGATGCGGGAAATGATCCATTTTCGGAATGGCCCGGATCCCGGCGGCCCCAACCCGAACGCGGCGGATCCGGAAGCTGTGTCAGGTTTGGGTGTGAATAGCAGCCCGCCGATTGCTTGACACATACCACCCACCATTTTTCAGCCTGTTGGAATCCCGGCGCAAATGTGCTATGATAGCTATATTTGAAGATTCAGGTCAGGTACAGAAGATCTAAAGCAAATGAAAACAGGGCGCAGGATGTTATGGCCGCTCAAATTCAAAACGAATTGAATACCATTGTAAGGCAGGATCAGCCGAACCATAGCCGGCGGGATTAGGGCTGGCGGAACAGGGCTATATTGCCATGCGGGAATTGATCGCCGGCCAGGGCGTAAAACCGAATACGAAGCTTTTTGACTTCATACTGGGCAGCTTCGCGTCGC
>JAISFK010000125.1 GCA_031263625.1 Clostridiales bacterium | reverse complement strand
GAAAAGGACATTCAGGCCATCACGGAGAAATTCGTGGTCGATGTGGACAAGGTGCTCGCCGACAAAGAAAAAGAGATAATGGAGATATAGACATCGAGAGAGAGGCCATCGAGAGCGCGTGCGCCGATATAGAGGGCGCCGAAAGAGCGGCCGTCGAAAGAAAAGCCGTCGAAAGAGCGGCGGCGGTTGCGGCGACGGGGGCAGGAGCAGGGGCGCCCGGCGGGCCGCCTGATTTGGATGTGGGCGCGGGCGCGTCCGGCGAGCCGCCTGATGTGGATGTGGGCGCGGGCGTGTTCGGCGAGTTGCCGGATGTGGAGGCGCTCTATCTCGACGAGGCGGTGGCGTTGCTGGCGGAGGCCGGCTATGGCGTCAGCGGCGTCGCGGCGACGGCGCCGCCGAGGCAGAGGGGCGGGCTGGCACCGAACCAGCGCTATAGAGTGGTTCGCTGCTCTGCGACAGCGGATGGCGTTGCGCCCGTTGCGGGCGCCGCGGGCGACGCTGGGCAGGCGCTCGTAATTGGCGCGATGGGCGGCGCTGGCCGGGCGGCGCCAGAAGTTGGCGCTGCGGGCGACGCCCAGGCGCCGGAGTTCGGCGCGGCGCCAGTTCATAGCGCGTCGCCGCTTTCCGGCGCCGCGCGGGGGCCCGCCGTCGAGCTCGTTGTCACTGCGGCGGCTGACGTCGGCAAGCTGTGACGCTGCGGCGCGGGCAGGGCTTCGATAGCGAGACGGGGAGGGCGCCGCCATGGCTGGCATAATACGGGCATTGCGCCAATGGCTGCGCAGGCCGCGCAAAAAGAACGGGTTGCCGCATGGCGCCGGCGCCGGCGCCGGTGCCGGTGCCAACGCAGAATCGCCGCCGCCGGGCGCCGACGCGCCTGCCGCGCTGACGGCCGCCGGCACTGCGGCGCTACCGGGCGGCGGGGCTAAAGCGGCGCCAGGCAGCGGCGCGGGCGCGGCGCCGGGCGGCAAAGGCAAATCGGCGCCAAAGGGCGCTGTTTTGCCTTTGCCGCCGCACATAGCCATCATCATGGACGGCAACGGCCGATGGGCGAAGCGCCGCGCGCTCCCGCGATCGCTGGGGCACAGGGCCGGCGCGGAAACGCTGAAAAGGATAACGCGCCACTGCAAAAACATCGGGGTCAGCTACCTCACCGTCTACGCCTTCTCCACTGAAAACTGGAACCGCCCCAAGGCCGAGGTTCAGGGCATTGTGGCGCTTCTTGCGGACTATATGGCGACGTTTGACCAGGATCCCGAAAACGGCAGCATACGCGTCCGCTACATCGGCGACATAAGCGCGTTTGGCGAGGAGCTTGCGGAGGGGCTTGGGCGCATCGCGGAGAAGACGCGCCTCAACGCGGACGCGATCACGCTGACGATCGCGCTGAATTACGGCGGCAGGGCGGCGATAGCGGCTGCGGCCAGGGAGGCCGCCGCCCAGGCCGCATCCGGCGCGATGGATCCCGGCGAGCTGGACGTAGCCGGGTTTGGCCGGCTGCTGAACCCGGACGGCATACCCGATCCGGACTTGCTGATCAGGCCCGGCGCCGAAAAGCGGATCAGCAATTTCCTGCTGTGGGAGCTGGCATACGCGGAGCTTTGGTTCACAGACGTGCTGTGGCCGGATATTTCGGAGCGCGACATAGATGAAGCGATTGAGAGCTATGGCAAAAGGCAGCGGAGGTTTGGGGGGCTCGCCAATGATGGTTAGGATCGCCAGCGGCGCGGCGGCCCTGGCTGTCGTGTGCGTCATCTCCTTCCTTGGCCGGGAGGTCTTTGACGTCGCGTGCGTCATCCTCTCGTTCGTGGCGATCAACGAGTTTTTCAACGCCTTTCGGCACAAGGGCTACAAGCCTCTCTTTTTTGCGGGGTACATTTCGTGCGCGTGCCTCATGCTCGGCTCGATCGGCGGCTGGAACAGGAATGTCTGGAGCTGGCTGCTCAGGTTCATCGGCCTCGTTGACATCAAGGCGCTGCTCTACTTCGCGCTGATAGCCATGTTCTGCCTGCTGATCTTCAAAAGCAGCAAGTATTCGGTTTCGGATCTGTCGGTCACTGTCCTCGGCTCCCTGTACGTGTGCGTGCTGTTTTGGTATCTGATACTGATCCGCAACCTCCAGGGCGGGGCGTACATCGTGTGGTTCGTGCTGCTCGGCGCGATCGTGACGGACACGAGCGCCTATTTTGTGGGCACGGCTTTCGGCAGGCACAGGCTGATACCGCAGATCAGCCCAAAGAAGACCGTCGAGGGCGCCGTGGGGGGCGTCGCCGCGTGCGCGCTGGCCTTCGTCCTGTTCGGCATGGCGCTCGGCGCGCTGGCCCCGCCGGGCGCGGCCCTGCCCTCGTCGGCGGGCAAGTACGCGGCGATGGGCGCCTTGAGCGGGATTATCGCGCAGATAGGCGATCTGGCGGCGTCCTGCATAAAGCGCTTTTGCGGAATAAAGGATTTCGGGCGCATACTGCCGGGGCATGGCGGCATACTGGACCGCATTGACTCCGTGCTGTTTCTGGCGCCGCTGATATACATAATATTCTCGTGAGCTGGGATGATTGATTAGCCATGGTAAAAAGCATTTCAGTTGTTGGATCGACCGGGTCGATTGGCAGGCAGACGCTGGAAGTGGCCGCGTTTTTGGGCATCAGGGTGCGCGGGCTGGCCGCGAACGGCAATATTGGCCTGCTGCGCGAGCAGGCGCTCGCGTTCCGGCCGGACATAGCGTCCGTCGGGACGCGCCAGGCGGCGGAGGCGCTGGCCGGCGAGCTGGGCGGCAGGCTGGCGGGCGGCGCGGCGGGGGCATCGGGCGCGGGCGGGAGCGGCGGCCGCAGCCGGGCCGGTGGCGCAGGCCGCGGCGAGGGCGAGAGCGGGGGCAGCGGCCGCAGCCGAGCCGGGGGCGCAGGCCGCAACAATGGCGGGGGCGGGAGCAGCGGCGGGCCGGAGCTGTGCTTCGGCGAAGAGGGCCTGCGCAGGGTCGCGGCCGAGAGCGGCGCGGACATGACCGTCGTGGCGGTGTCGGGCGCGGCGGGCCTGGCGCCCGTGATCAGCGCGATCAAGGCCAAAAAGAGCGTCGCGCTGGCGAACAAGGAAGCCATGGTGATGGCGGGCAGGCTCATTATGGCGCTCGCGGCCGAAAACAGCGCCGCGATCATTCCGGTTGACAGCGAGCACAGCGCCATATTCCAGTGCCTGGCGGCGGGGCGCGGGGACGCGCGGCGCCTCGTGCTGACGGCTTCGGGCGGGCCGTTCCGCGCGTATGGCAGGAAGCGCCTGGACGGAATAACGCCGCAGCAGGCGGCGGCGCACCCGGTCTGGAGCATGGGCCGGAAGATCAGCATAGACTCCGCGACGATGGCGAACAAGGGGCTGGAGGTCATCGAGGCCGCCAGGCTGTTCGGCTTCCCGCGCGATCGCATAAGCGTGCTTTTGCATCCGGAGAGCATCGTCCACTCCATGGTGGAGTTCGCGGACGGCTCGGTCATGGCCCAGATGGGCGCGCCGGACATGCGGACGCCGATCCAGTACGCGCTGACATACCCGGACAGGCGCGCAGGGCTCGCGCCGGCGCTGGATCTGGCGGCGGCTGGCAGGCTCAGGTTCAGCCGGCCCGACATGAAGAAATTCCGCTGCCTGGAGCTCGCGTATGGCGCGCTGGAGGCGGGCGGCGACATGCCCGCGGTCTACAACGCCGCGAATGAGGAGGCCGTGGGCTATTTTGTCGGCGGGCGGCTGTCGTTCACGCAGATCCCGGCGCTCATAGAAAAGGTGATGGACGGCCACGCGGCGTCCGGCGGCGGCAACGGCGACGGCGAGCTTTCGGCCATTCTGGAGGCGGACGCGGAGGCCCGCAGGAGCGCGGCGCGCGTCCTGGGCGCGTGGGAGGGCGACGAGCGGCGCTAGGGCGCGCGGGAAGGTGGCGAGCGGCGCAGCGCGGCGCGGCGAGCGGCAGGCTGGGCGACGCGGCGCTAGGGCGCGGTTTGGCGGTTTGATTGTTTTGACGGCAAGTGCCGCGGCGGCGCGGCGGATGGGAGGTATTTTTCAGCATGTCAATTTTTGTGGCGATACTCGCGCTTAGCTTTTTGATCGTCGTGCACGAGCTTGGGCACTTCACGGCGGCCAAGCTGCTGGGCGTGAAGGTTTTGGAGTTCTCGCTTTTCATGGGGCCGAGGCTGGCTAGCGTCCAGAGTGGCGACACGCGCTACTCGCTCAAGCTGATCCCGATCGGCGGCTCGGTCAGGATGGAGGGCGAGGAGGAGGCTTCCGACGACAGCCGCGCCTTCAACAAAAAGCCCAAGTGGGCGCGGGCCGTGATCTTGGCGGCCGGCCCGCTCATGAACCTCGTCACGGCGTTCATCCTGCTGCTGGTCGTGAACATGAGCGACGGCTATATGACGACCGAGCTGGTCGCGTATCAGGACATTTTCGCGTCGGCGGCGACCGCCGACGCCGCCGAGGCGGGCGCGCTCCAGGCCGGCGACGTTATTCTGGCATACAACGGCAAGTCCGTCCACACGCCGGTCGAGATATCCATCTACTTGCAGGACACGAAGGGCGCCGCGGCCCGCGTAAGGTACATGCGGGACGGGGCGATCGCGGAAACGGAGATCAGGCCGGAAACCATTCCCGCGCAGTATTACGTGCTGGGCTTTGCCGGCTCGGACTCCTACGGGGAGGACTGGAACCTCGCCGCGCAGGTCGATCCAGAGCGCTCGGCATACGCGGCGGGCATGCGCGCGGGCGACAGGCTGATCGAGGTCAACGGCAGGGCGCCCGCCAGCAGGGAGGAGCTGCGCGGCATACTGTGGGACTATGGCGGCGAGCCCGTCACCATCACATGGGAGCGCGGTGGCGAGCGCTTTTCGGGGCAGGCCGCGCCGTCGCTCGTGGAGGGCGAGACGCAGTACCTGCTCGGTATCGAGTACGGGTTCCGCCCCGTGGCCGCGCCGGGCCCGCTTGACGGCTGCGCCTATGCGTACCACAACGCCGTCGCCTATACAAAGATGGTGCTGTACTCGCTCAAGTGGATGGTCACGGGCAACGTCGCGCTGAGCCAGGTGTCGGGGCCTGTCGGCATCGTGACGGCCATCGGCGAGGCCGTGGACGCGCCGAACAATTTCCGCGCCGCGCTGTTCAACCTGATGAACCTGGTGGCGCTCATAGGGATAAACCTGGGGCTGTTCAACCTGATCCCGTTCCCCGCGCTGGACGGGAGCAAGCTGCTGCTGCTGGCCGTCGAGGCCGTCAGGCGCAAGGCCATCAAGCCAGAGCGCGAGATGGCGATCTCGATGTTCGGCCTCGCCGTGCTCATGCTCGTGATGGTGCTGACGCTGTTCAACGACATAGGCAGGCTGGTCGCGAAGTGAGGGGCGGCCGCGAAATGACAGCCGGCCGCAAGGCGATGGCGCGGCGCGGCATAGTGCGCCCCGGCGTGGCGCGGCGCGGCGGCGCGGATAGGGCTAGGTGCGCCGCATGAAGCGCAGGACGAGAAAAAGGATCCCGACGCGCCCCGTAATGGTCGGCGGCGTCGGCATTGGCGGCGCGCACGGGATCAGCGTGCAGTCCATGACGAACACGGACACCGCCGACATAGCCGCCACCGTCGGCCAGATAAAGGCGCTGGAGGACGCGGGCTGCGACATCGCGCGCATCGCGGTGCCGGACATGGAGGCCGCCGCCGCCATACCGGCCATCAAGCGGGCGGTTTCCATCCCGATTGTCGCCGACATCCACTTTGACTACCGGCTCGCGCTCGAAAGCATCAGGAACGGCGTGGACAAGGTGCGCATAAATCCGGGCAACATAGGCGGCGCGGACAACGTGCGCAAGCTCGCGGAGGCGGCCAGGGCGCGCGGCATACCCATCCGCGTCGGCGTGAACGCCGGCTCCCTGGAGCGCGGCCTGCTGGAGAGGCACGGCGGCGCGACGGCCGCCGCACTCGCGGAGAGCGCGCTGGCGCAGTCGGAAATGCTGAATCTCTGCGGGTTTTACGACATCGTCGTTTCGCTGAAAGCCTCGGACGTGTTTCTGGCCGTGGACGCGTGCAGGCTGTTTGCCAAAAAAAACACGGGCCTGCCGCAGCACGTCGGGATGACGGAGGCCGGCACCGAGGTGATCGGCGCCGTCCGCTCGGCGATAGGCATATCCAGCCTGCTGCGCGACGGGATCGGCGACACGGTGCGCGTGTCCCTGACGGGCGACCCCGTGCAGGAGGTGCTGGCGGCGCGGGAGCTGCTGCGGACGCTCGGCCTGCGGGAGGGCGGCGTAAGGCTCATATCCTGCCCGACGTGCGGGCGCTGCAAGTACGACCTCGTGGGCGTCGCGAACGAGGTGGGGCGGCGCGTGAGCGCCATCAGGACGGACAGGAGCCTGACGGTGGCGGTCATGGGCTGCGCCGTGAACGGGCCGGGCGAGGCGCGGGAGGCCGACGTCGGCGTCGCCGGCGGCGTGGGAAAGGCCGTCCTGTTCAGGCGCGGCGAGCTCAAGTGCCACGTCCCGGAGGATCGCCTGGTGGAGGCCCTGATGGACGAGATCGCCGATCTGCT
>JAISFK010000469.1 GCA_031263625.1 Clostridiales bacterium | reverse complement strand
GACCTCGCCGACGGGCTCGCGCACGACAAACTTCTTCCCGTTGACCGTCGCTATGATAGTGTCCGGCGTCGCCTCCACCGTCTCTATCATGTCCGAGTTGAGATAATATTCCTTGCCGTTGAGCCGCGTCACTTTGATCATAAAGTCAAGGCCGCACCCTTCCAGATGTGTTCACGGACATTTTACCCTTTATTGCCGCCCAATTAACATATTATTTATCGCATGCTGTTTATCGCATGCTGTTTATCGCTTGCCGTTTATCGCTTGAGGTTCACGAGCTCCTGCAGCATCTCGTCCGACGTCGTGATGATGCGGGTGTTGGCCTGGAATCCCCTCTGCGTGACGATCATGTCGGAAAACTCGCGCGACAGATCGACGTTCGACATCTCCAGCGTCCCCGGCGCCAGCTGGCCAGTGCCTTCATACGTCGGCCGCACCGCCCTCGTGAAGGCGCCCGAGTTCGTCGTCTGCGAAAACAGGTTGTCGCCCTCCTTCAGCAGCCCGCCGGGGTTCTCGAACGTCGCGAGCGCTATCTGGGCGAGCGGCTTCATCTGGCCGTTGCTGTAGATCGCGCTGACGACGCCGTCCGAGCCTATGCTGAACGTCTGGAACGTGCCCGTCTCGTAGCCGTCCACCTTGGACGCCTTCGCGTTGCTCACGGACGCGTACTGCGTCATCTTCGTGAAGTCGAGCGAAACGGTCAGCGGGCTGGCTATCGACGGCGCGCTCGGCGTTATCTGGATGTTCACCGCGGCCGGCGCGGCGCCGTTGACCGCCGTCACGATGCCGTTCTTCGCGTTCGCGCTGCCCGTGCCGAACGTGACCGTACCGCCCGTGCCGCCGGCCGTCACGCTGTAGCCCGCGCCGGACGTGATCTCCCACGACCACGTCCGATCGACGTTCGGGTTCGTGGACGTCGCCGTGAAGCGGACGTTGATGTCGTGCTTGTTGCCAATCTCGTCGTACACGATGAACGGCACGTTCATGGCGCTGGTCGCGTTGTCCGCCGCGTCGGCGTCCAGGTTGCCCGTGAACGCGGCGAAGCTCGTCGCCTGCGGGGCGAGGATGCGCTTGTTGCCGTTGTGCGTGTCCGTGTAGATGTTGATCCCCTCAAGCGGCTGCTCCGTGTCGAACACGTAGGAATCCGTGGCCTTGTCGTATGCGTAGAGCTGCCAGCCCATGACGTTCAGGCCAGACGACGTGACGAGGTTGCCCACGGCGTCGAGCGTGAAATTGCCGGCCCGCGTGAACTTGAACGTGTCGAACTGCCCGCCGCGCACGACGAAGAACCCCTCGCCGTCTATGGCCAGGTCGGTCGGGTTGTCCGTCCGCTGGACGCTGCCGCGCGTCATCATGTTGTCGATCGAGTAGACGTTCGCGCCAAGCCCGATCTGCATGGGGTTCGTGCCGCCGCGCCCCGTGTCCGCGTTCGGCCCGCTCGCGCCCCGGCTGAGCTGGCTGAACACGTCGCTGAATATGACCCTGCCCGACTTGAAGCCAACTGTGTTGACATTCGCTATGTTGTTGCCAATTACGTCCATCCTGGTCTGGTGCACCCGCAGTCCCGACACGCCAGAGTACATAGATCGCATCATACCGTTTAATCCCCCTTTGCCGATTGCGGCAGTTGTGTATATACTTCAGTAATGCTCGTTTCCTCTGTCCGGCCGCAAATTGCGGTCGGAATTTCCAATCGAGCACGAGCATAACCGGAATCGCCTCCCTGAGGCGCCTCCCGGAATCGCCTCCCGGAATCGCCTCCCCGCCCAAGGGCGCGGCCGGCTACGAGCCGTAAGCGGCCAGAGCCGACTGCGCCGCGGAATATTTCGCGAATTCCGCGACGGACGCCGCCATGGACTCCGTCGCCGCGACAAACCGCGCGAGCGCGTCTTCCGAGGCGAGCGCTTCCGGCGAGGCGGGCGCTTCTTCGGGCGCGCCCGCCTCGCCGTCCGGGGCGTCCGCGCCATTCGCGCCATTCGTGGCGCCCGAGTCGCCGGGCGCGCCCGCTCCGGCCGAATCGCCAGCGCCGGCTTTGATCACGGCCACGCTTGTCACGGGGATCGCCACGTCGTCCAGCACGGCGCTGTAGCTCCCGTCCGGTTCGAGGGCGAAGCTCCTGAGCGTCGCGCCGATCGGCACGTTCGCGCCGTTCGAGTCCGTCACGAACACCTCGACGTGCCGATCCTTCGCGTCGGTCTTCGCGTCAACGCCCTCCAGGTACTCGCGCAGCTTCGCCCTGTCGCTGACCATGGCGCCGTTCACGCTGACGCCGGCTATCACGGCGCTGACGCCGTTCAGGATGGCGTAGTCCTCATACGTCCCCTTCGCGAGCGACGCGACGTCGCCCGTCACGCCGACGATCTCGCCCGTGGACACGTCGTACACTGCGCCCTTGACATTGTAGCCTATGAGCCCCGTGTACGCGGACAGCGACGAGCTGAGCGGGTTGTAGCCGTCCGAAATGCTGTACACGTTCTCTATCGGCACCTGCTTGCCGTCCACGATCACATACGTCTTCGAGCCGCTGATCGCGACGCTCTCGACATGCCCCTCCACCTCCTGGTTCAGGCCGGTGGACTCGTCGCTCAGCGTGGCGGCCACGTACTTGCCAATCATGGAAAAGCCCTTGGCCGCGTTGACGCTCGCGTTCATGTTCTGCATCTGCTCGAGCGAGGAGAACTGGGCCATCTGCGCGATGAACTCCTTGTCCTCCATCGGGTTCAGGGGATCCTGGTAGCGCAGCTGCAGGACGAGCAGGTTCAGAAAATCCTCCTTGCCCAGCTCGCCCGTGTTGCGGCTCGAGGCGTCCGCCTTGCCCTTGTCTATTATCTGCTGCACAAAGGCATTGTTGTCAACAATGCCGGAACTGTTGCCTGCGTAGCTTACAGCCATGTCCGTGACCATTCCCTTTCAAGTTTTGGCG
>JAISFK010000463.1 GCA_031263625.1 Clostridiales bacterium | reverse complement strand
TGGCGCCGGTGAACGCGAGCCTCCCGCCGCTATCAATGCGGTAGAGGCAGACCTCGCCGCTGTCCCTCGCGCCGACCATCAAAAACCGCCCGTCGCCCGTCACGGCGCAGCCTTTGGGGGACTTCCCCTCGACAGGCGCCGTCTGCAGCAGCTTGAGCGACGCGCACTCCCCGTCGAAGCGGAACACAGAGATCGCATTGGCGCCTCGGATCAAACTGTAGACAAAATCGCCGCTCGGATGAATCTGCAAATCCGATTGCAGGATGTTTTCTCCCGCCGGCGCGTCGCTGGGGAGGGCGCTTGCGTCGCAAACATGCGCCAGCTCGCTGCGGCCATAGCGAAACACCGAGAGGACGGGGCGCGTTTCATTGTTGGCGACGAGGTATGGCAGCGTCGGGTGGAATACGCAGTGCCGGGGCGAGCTGCCGGGCGCGCAACGATGCCCCGCGCACAAAAAGAGCCTGTCCCGCTCGCGGTCTATCTGGAACAGATAGACCATGTCGGCCCCGCGGTCGCATACGGCGAAGACGGAGCCATCCGGCGCCATCTTGACGATGTGCGGGTGCGAGCTCTGCTGCTCGTCCAGCGGCCCGCTGCCCCACAGATGGAAAATATCGCTGGGCGCGCCGATAAAACCGTCGCTGCCCAGCGGGTACAGGACGATGCCGGAATCGTCGCGCACGATGGCGACATGGTATTCGCCGCATGAATCCCTCGCCGTCTTCGTGACCGCGCCAAAAGCGCCGTGATTGGCAACAAGCAGATACCGCCCCGCCTTGTCCGTGCACACATACGACGGCAGCGGGGCAAATGTGGATCGGCGGTTGATCTCAGCCATGTCCCCTGTCGCCGGGTCCAGCCGGACCGCGATGACCTGGCCGCCGCCGTAGCCCTTCCCGTCGCAAGATACGCGCTCGTCCACAAAATAGAGCACGTCCTTCCGGGCGGGGTGGAAGCAGGCGGCGCCAACGCGCGCCTCCTCATACACGCGCTTTACGGGCGTCGCGCCGCCCGTCCGCCCGTCGAACCGAAAAATGCCGAAGCCGTGTTCGGGCCGCCTTTCGTCGATTCCCCAGTTGCCAACGTAAAGATATGTCGTTTCAGCCATAAAAAGCCCTTTCATTCTTTCAATCGTCCAAACCGCATTGGCTGCAGACAAACTCGTGCACCAGCCTGTCCAGCGCGCCTTCAAGCCCCCTGTGCCCGGCGGGCCGGGCAGACGCCTCGAGCCAGCCGTAATTGTCGGCGCCCGCGGGCCACTCGGGCAGGTTTTTGCCGTTCGGATTGCCGGTGGCGACAAAGTTGGCCCAATAGTCGCAGAGCATCGCCGCCAAGCTGTAATCCTCCCCGCGCCACGGGCGATGCGGCGGCACGCCGTCGCGCAGCGAGTTAAAGCCAAACCAGGAGTCGCTGCCGTGGAACGCCAGCAGGTTTTCCGGATCCATGGGCGTGCCGCGGTATTCCGGCGCGATGGGAAGTATGTGGGTAAAGAAATACGAATAGTAGTTTGCCCCCGGGTGCAGCTTGCCCAAATGCATGTTGGCGACGCGGTGCTTCATAAGAGTGCGCTCGCCGCTGGCCTTGCCGGGCAGGGTGAGGCCCAGCGACGCCAGCCACCTGGCGGTCCGCCATGCGCTTGCGTCGCTGACCTTCACTAGGCTTTCAAAATTGTGCCGCTCGTACTGTCCGCCAAGCAGCGCCTTGAAGTGCGCGTAAAATTCCGCCGCGCTCTCTATTTTGGTGCCGGCGTCGAAACCGGCGCCGCCCTTTGTCTTGTAGTGGGCGAAGTAGTGCAGGCCGCCGGGCTCGGCAAAGACGTCGGCCTCGCCAAAGGTCGTGCTGCTCATGATATCGACGTTCCACTTGAGCTTCTCGTAGGTTTCGAGCACCGTGCGGCAGGGCACGAGATCCCCGTCGAAGCACATGTCGCCAATCACATGGTCGCGAGGCAGCGCGTCTCCGAGTATCCGCTCGGCGGGCATGGCGCGCAGCCCGTCCAGCCCGTCCAGCGCAATCCTCGCGGGGTCGAGGCCAATGTTACGGACGAACTCCTCGCCCTGCGCCTCGGCCTCCTCCATGGTGGCGTATTTCATGAAGCACCTGAAAACGCTTTGGGCGATGATGCGCCTCACGCGGCCGCGCGACGCGGGGGCTGCCGCGACGGCGGCAGCTTTCCATGTGCCGCCGGAAACGCCGCCTGCGGCAATATTGCCGGGATCCCCGCCAAACGCCTCAATGTTTTCAGTGACCCAGTCCAGGGCTTTCAGCTGATCCATGAGGCCGTAGTTGCCGCTTTTGCCGCCCTGCTCCGCGGAAAGTTGCGGCAGGGACAGGTAGCCGAACGGCCCAAGGCGCTGCGCGACGTTCACGACGACGATGCCGCGCAGCGCGAGCTCGGAGGGATCGTCCTGAATCTCGTGGCTGTGCCCCATCGTCAGGCCGCCGCCGTGATACCACATCAGGACGGGGCGCTTTTCCCCCGCCGCCTGAGCGCCGGTGCATACGTTCAAATACAGGCAGTCCTCGCTCATTTCCGGCATGGGCATGTAATAGTGCTCCAAATTGGTGACTCGCGTGGTCTGGTGCTCCCTGTACGCGGTTTTTTGGAAGGCCATTTTCGCGTATGCGTCGCAGGCGCGGACGCCATCCCACTTGGCGGGATCCTGCGGCGCCTTCCAGCGCAGCGCCCCGACGGGGGGCGCCGCGTAGGGGATGCCCCTAAACTCGGAAATATTTGCGTACCTGCCTTTCAGCTCTATGCCCCGGACCTTGCCGCCGGTGGTTTCGACTATGCCGATGGCCATCTAAAAAACCTCCTTGCCAATATTATTTTCGCCCCAAAAAGCCCGCCTCGATCTTCAGAACCTTTTTCCGGCAGGCTATGACAATCGCGATGGCGAGAAAAATCGGGACGGTCATTATGCGCCACATCGCAATGTAGCCGTCGAGAAGGCTCGCGGCGCCGAAGCGGGATATGATCATGCCGGCCAGGACGGGCCCCATCATGCTGCCGAGGTCGATGCCCAAATAGCTCGTGCTGCTTGCGGCGCCCCTGCGCCCCGGCGGCACGGCCTTCATGCACAGCGCGTTGATGACGGGCTGGCACGCGCCATAGCCGAACGCCGCCACAAAGGCGGCCAGGCAGAACGTCTGTATATTCGCGGCGCCGCTGACGATGAAAAACGACA
>JAISFK010000429.1 GCA_031263625.1 Clostridiales bacterium | reverse complement strand
AATGCGCGCCTTGGTGCCGTAATGCCGCGTGGACTCGAACGTAAGGCCGTAGCGCTCGCCATAGTGCATTTTGACGCGGCTGCGCACATTGCGCGTGCCAAAGCCCGCCGCGCCCTCGCCGCGGCTGCCGCCATTGTTGCGGCCGCCGCCCTCGCTGCGGCTGCCGCCGCCATTGTTGCGGCCGCCCGCGCCATCACCCGTGCTGCTTTCGCCGCTACCATCCACGCCGCCGCCCGCGCCATCGACCCCGCTTTCGCCTCCGCCCTCGCTCCCGCCCTCGCCACCGCTCTCGCCCTCGCCGCTGTTGAGCCTTTCCAGAAACTCCGGCTCAATCCCCTCGCCGTTGTCCATTACCTCAAAGACGAGCTCGCCGCCCCGCCGGCGCGCGCATATGGAGATCGCGCCGCCCCGCTCCATGCTGCGGATCCCGTGCAGCAGGGCGTTTTCCACTATGGGCTGCAGGATCATTTTCAGCATGTACAGCTTCCGCACTTCGGGCGCGGCCTCCACGGTGTACTCGAACGCATAGTTGCGGCGCACGCGCTCGATGTTGATGTAGCTTTCCACGTGCGCCAGCTCGTTCTGCACGGATATGAACATGTCGCCCTTGCTGAGGCTCATGCGGTAAAAGACGCCAAGCGACTTCGCGAGGTTGTATATCTCGGCCGTCTTGCCCAGGCGGGCCATGCTGCATATGACCTCGATCGTGTTGTAGAGGAAGTGCGGCTTGATCTGCGACATCAGCAGCTCCAGCTCCAGCTTTCGGCGCGCGTCGTTCGTCTGCCGGATCTTCGCCATGCTCGCCCGTATTTTGCCGATCAGCGCGTCGAAGCTGCGCGCCAGCTCGCCGACCTCGTTGTTCAGCCCCTTGATGCCCGCCATCTCCGCGAGCGCCGCCCTCGACATGCCGCTCTCGGGATCCTCCGGCTCTATCCTGTTGACAAGGCGCTCAAAGCGCACGAGCGGGTTCAACATTCCGCGCGAGATCCAGAACGCGACGAACATGTTGACCATGATGAACGCCACGATCACGGCCCACGTGTACGTCAGAAGCTCCACGTTGGCGCGCTTCATGTCCGCCGTGAGCTTTGAGAGGTAAAACGTGCCGACGCCCGCCCCGGACGGCTTCTTGAAGACAAAATACGCGCCCTCCCCCGTTTGCAGGGTATGGCCCTGCCCCTGAGCCTGGGCCTGCCCCTGAGGCTGCCCCTGGGTCTGGGCCGGGGCGCCCGCCGCGCTGATCTCCTCGATGAAGCGCAGGCTGCCCTCGTCGTCCGGCCCCCACAGTATGCCGTTCTCGTTTATGAGGAACGCGCGTATGCCGCCGCTCGCGGCGTCGGCCTCCGAGGCGAACAGGGACGACGCGAGCATTTCCATTTCGAGTATGCCTATCTCGGACAGGGTGTTCAGGTCGTAGATGTTTGAATATATGCGGATGACCGGCTGCTCCGCCACGGCAGTCTCCGTCACGCCGCGCGTCCAGTACTGGCGGGCGCCGCGCTCCTTCATGACGGCCAGCGCCTCGTCGGATATGCCGTGCCTGAAGTTCGCGGACGACTGGTAGCCGCTGGAGTGGATCAGCTTGTCGCCGCTCGTGCTGTAGACATTCACGCTGAAAAGATCCGGTCGGGCCATGCGCATGTTGGACACGTAGTCGCTGAAGCTCACCGCGTCCCTCGTGAGGCTCGCGTCGCGCTCGCCGGAGCCTGAACCGGCGCCGGCGCCAGTGCTGGCGCTGGCGCTAGCGCTTCTCAGGTAGTTGCGGACGGACTGGTTGAGGCTGAATTCCTTGATTATGCTGTCGGTGCTGCGCGCCTTCTCGGACAGCGTGCTGTCCATGAGCGTGAACACAAACTCGATCGAGCGCAGCGCCTCGCTGTCCACCATAGCGGAAACGCGGGAATAGATGCCGATGCCGACAAATGTGCATGTGACGGCGATCAGCAGCACGAACAGTATGCCAACCTTCAATACAATCGACATTTTTACGGCTGTTCCTTTTCAAGTTTGCTCAAGTTTTGGGGCGGAGCTTGGCCGAGCCCGCCTGTGCCGCCACCCTGCGCACCCGTGCCGCCACCCTGTGCGCCCATGCCGCGAGCCCGGCCCCGCGCGAGTTGCGAGCTCGGCTCCGCGCGGGGGGCCTGGCCTGGCCGAACCCGGTCCCGCAGCCTGCGGCCCGCGCTACGGCACCGCGTATTTTTTCCGAATCTCCCTGATCTGCTGGAATGTGAGGCTGTAATACTGCTTCAGGCGCTTGCTGAAATACACGGGGTTCTGAAAGCCCAATTCCCCCGCTATCTCGCACAGGCTCTTGTCCGTCTTGAAGATCATGTCATACGCGCGCTCCATGCGCAGCGACAGGATATATTCGTGCAGCCCTTTCCCGAAAATCTTCTTGAAGATATGGCTCAGATACGACATGTTGAGGTAGAGGCTGTGGCTGACGCTTTCGACGCTCAGGCTCGGATCCGACAGGTGCTCCTTCACGTAGCGCGTCACCTTTTGCACGATTTCGTTCGCGTTTTCCGCGCGCCGCCCCGCCGGGACCATGTCGATCTTCTCGTAGAGCGCCGTGACGTTTTGCGCGCCGACGAGCGGCAGCAGCGTGGATATGTCCTCCACCAGCTGATCGAAAACCTGGCGGTTCTTCCGCGTCTCCGCGATTTTCCGCAGGACGCCGTTGATGCTGTTTGCCAGCTCCGCGTCGGACACCGGCTTGAGCAGGTAGTCGTGGACGCCGAACGAGATGGCCTTTTTGGCGAACTCGAACCGCTCGTACCCCGTGATAATGATGATCTCCGGCTTAGGCTCCAGCCTCAGCAGCTCGCGCGCCACGGCGAACCCGTCGCCGTCCGGCAGATTGATGTCCAGCAGCACGAGACTGGGAGAGTGCCTGCGCGCGAGGCCGATCGCCTGGCTGCCGCTGCCGGCCTCCATGACGCTCCCAAACCCAATGGCGGCCCAGTCGATAGAGTTTTTGAAAAGCTCCCGGATATAAAACTCGTCGTCAACCACAAGGGCGCTCAGCATAAAGCACCTCCGAATTTTTTGGCCTCCCCGTCCTTTAGGTTAGCACAAGCCGGCCCAGATTGCAAATATCAAAAACGCGCTGTCACATGCTGAAATGCGAAAAGCGCAAAAATTTGACACATCCGAACCATGAGTATACAATAATTTTTGAGCCGCTCGCGGCTCATGCTTTTGCTTGCCCATGCTATTGGGGGGCAGACTGCGCGCTTATCGGAGGCCCTGATTTGCAATTAATCGTCCGCTACGTCAAACCTTATTTCGCCCGCATGTCGGCAGGCATAACCATCAAGCTGGCCGGCACGCTCATG
>JAISFK010000427.1 GCA_031263625.1 Clostridiales bacterium | reverse complement strand
CGCGCCGGCTTCGCCCGCAAATTCCAGCAGGCCCTCGCCGTCGCTGAACGCGACGCGCACGATGTCCGTGAAGAACGATATGGGCACATACGTGCGGTCGTTTTGCAGCACGGGCGCGGCCTCAAGCTGGCGCGGCTCCCCGTCCTCGCCGGCGTATTCATTCCGCCCAGGCGTGACGGCGAGGCTGCCGACGGTCGCCCGCCTGTTCGCGCCGTCCCAGCCCACCTCGCGGCCCAGGGCCTCAGCGACGGCGCGCAGCGGAACCATAATGATCCCGCCGTCGCCCACGCGCGCCTCGGCCTCGTGCAGCCTTTCGCCGTTCACGAAAACAGGCAACCCCAGCCCTTCGAGGACGACGATCTTGCTCGGGCTCGCCTGCGGCGGGAAGGATTCCATCAGGATCGGGCAGTATGCCAGCAGTATCCGGTTTGCCAGCCCGCCGCCATACGCCGCGCCGTCCGCGCCCACAATGGGCGTATCGTCCGTGAGCGCGAGCTGCAGCGACTTGTCCGTGGCGAGCATGTCTTGGTCAAACAGCCCGGCGTACACGCCAAACGGGCTGCCGTCCCCAAAGCTTGCCAAAATCGAGGCCGTGTAGCGCGGCGGGTACTGCATCGTGATCACCTGCGGCTTGACGTAGTAGGCCGTGATGGCGTCGCCAACCTCTATCGCGTCGATCTCTATGAGCCCGTCCACGCCGGACGCGACAGTCCGCCCGTCAATCGAAAAATCCGTCTCCCCGCCGGCCTCGTCCAGCACGCGCACGTATTTGCCGGCGCCCGCGTCGTCAATGCGCGTCACCTTGCCGTCAAGCTTCGAGAACGCCGCGCGATCCGCCTGGATGGCCGGGAGATCGCCCAACCCGCCGTCCGGCCCGGAATCGGCGGCATCCTGCGCGCCCGCCATGGCTACAGCTGCCGGCAACCCGGCGACAAGAGCGCCCAGCAACAGCATGGCCAGCCCGCGCAGGCCGGCCCGGCCCCTCCACGCGGCGCGGGAGCCAAGGCGCCCGGCCCGCTCGCCCAGTTCGCCCCGCCTGGCGCACCCGCCTCCCATGCCGACCGCGCCGACCGCGCCGGAAGTCATTCCGAAAATCCTGCCAATGTGCCTGTCAATGTTGCGCATAGCGCTGCCCATCCTTTCCGCTTTCAAGTTTAATGTTTTATGCGTATTAATATTAATTGCAGTATATCACGCGAAAACGCCCGCATCAACGCAAATTTATGCCAAAGCGGGCCACGCCCCCCCACGCCTCCACAAAGCCCCATAAAATTGAACTAAAATCGCCCCGCAAATTGCCGTAAATTGCCCGTAAATTGCCCATAAAATTGCTTTGAAAACCCGGTTGTAAATGCGGCGGCGGATGATGTATAATATGCGTATGGCTCGCAGCGCGGCGCCGGCGCTTTTTTTGCCGCGCTATTTGCGCATATTGTTCGCCGCTGGGCTTATTTGTGCGCACGCATGCAGCCGGGCCATTTGGGCGCGCTGTTCGCCGTCGGGCTATAGGCCCGCGCGCCTGCAAGGCGGCTAAGGGAGGCAGAGCTTATGCATTTGGACATATACTACATAATATTGGTCGTTCCAATGCTGATCCTGTCTTTGGCGTGCCAGGCCAGGGTATCGTCCACATTCAAGAAATACAGCAAGGCGGGAAACACGCGCGGCCTCACGGGCGCCGAGGCTGCGAAGGCGATCTTGAAGCGCGAGGGCCTGTTCGACGTCAAGGTGGAGCGCGTCGCCGGCAGGCTGACGGATCACTACGATCCCAGGACGAAAATTCTGCGGCTCTCCGATTCGGTCTATTCGAGCGCTTCCGTGGCCGCCGTGGGAGTGGCGGCGCACGAAACCGGCCACGCCATCCAGCACTCCGAGCGGTATGCGTGGCTTTGGCTGAGAAGCTCCATCGTGCCCGTCGCGAACATCGGCTCGTCAATCGGGCCGTATCTGGCTATTTTGGGGCTGGTGTTCGGAATGGACATTTTCATAACCGCAGGGATTCTGCTGTTTTCGGCGGCGGTCATTTTCTACCTCATAACGCTGCCCGTGGAGTTCGACGCCAGCGGCAAGGCGCTTGAGGTTTTGGAGCGCGACGGCCTGCTGACGTCCAACGAGCTCGCCGGCTCCCGCAAGGTTCTCCAGGCCGCCGCGATGACGTATGTGGCTTCCGCGCTGACCGCCGTCGCGAGCCTCGCAAGGCTTGTCATGCTGTCGAGGAACAGGCGGCGGGACTGACCGGCGGCGGGCTGCCAACGGCCCGCCGGCAACAATGGCGGCGGCAATGGCGGCAAGACTAGCCGGCGGCAATAGCAATGATAGCAGATTAATAAACAATAATGGGGGTCAATGCCATGCTAAACGAATTTTCACTGTACAAGCTGAGCTACGGGATGTATATCGCGGCTTCGGGCGACGCGCAGGCGGCGAACGCGCAGATATGCAACACGGCGTTTCAGATAACGTCCGATCCAAAGATCGTGGCCGTCAGCATCAACAAGCAGAACTACACGCACGAGCTCATCAAAAAAACGGGCAGGCTCTCGCTCTCCATTCTGGACACGTCCGCCACGTTCGAGCTTATCGGGAAATTCGGCTTCCGATCCGGCCGAAACGAGGACAAGCTTGGCGGCGTGGCTCAGAAGCCGGGCGCCACTGGCGTCCCGATCGTGCTGGAGAGCGCGTGCGCCTACATCGAGTGCGAAGTGTCCGGCGAAGCGGACATGGGAACGCACACGCTGTTTTTCGGTAAGGTCGTGGAGGGCGAAATCCTCACGGACGCAACGCCGATGACGTATGACTACTATCACAGCGTCATAAAGGGCAAGGCCCCAAAGACGGCCCCCACATTCATAGAAGGCGCGTAATGCCCGCCGGCTCGCGGGAGCCGCGAGGCTCGTCAGTATATCTATGGCAAGGGTATCTATGGTATGAGAATATTTGAAATGGGCATGTTGATATGCTTTGGCATTTCCTGGCCGGCATCGATATATAAATCCGCCGTGTCAAAATCGACAAATGGAAAGAGCCTTGTCTTTCTCATTCTGATTTTCGCGGGGTACATTTCGGGCTCCGTCAACAAAATAATCGGCGGCGCGGACTATGTGCTGGTTTTTTACATGCTAAACGCCGCCATGGTGTTCGTCGATCTGTTGCTGTATTTTCGCAACCGCCGGCTGGAGCGCGGGGCCTGAGCCGGGGCTTGATCCATGGCCTGAGCCGGGTCTGCTCTTGGGCTTGATCCGCGATCCATGATTTGAGGCTCCATGATCTCCATGATCTGGCTCCATGATCTGAGCCCGCAAATAAATTCGCGCCTATTTACAACAAAACCATCTTATGCTAAACTAGTGCCAATGCGACGCGCAGCGCCGCGCGCCTCCAAGCGCGGCCGGCGCCGCGCCATATGACGGCCGCAACAGCGCCGCGCAGTGGCGATATGCCCTCGTAGCTCAGCAGGATAGAGCGTCGGTTTCCTAAACCGCAGGTCGCACGTTCGAATCGTGTCGGGGGTATCGGCAAAATCAAGGCTTCCGGGATTTTCCCCGGAAGCCGTTTTATGTCCCAAGTGTCTGATTTGTGTCTTATTGCGATTTTTTTGCCGCAGGCGCGAGGATGCTGTCAAGCGCCTCGGCGGCCATCGCGTCGGCGGTCTTGATCGCGTGGGCGTAGATGTTCTCCGTCGTGCTCGCCTTGGCATGGCCCCTGACCTTTCCGCTTTATGGCCCCTGGCCTTTCCGCAGCGCTCGCCCAATTTTGCGCTATTTTGAACTATTTTGATTATAGGCCCACTTTTATCAATTTGGCGTTTTATAGTCGCTTTCCCTGCCATATTCCACGAAATGTAAACATCATATTAACATTCAGTTAATTGAAAATAGCGCCGATTGCCAGTATTGTTATGCCAAGCCGCCAAAACTCCGCGCCGGGCGAAATGTCGCGATTGCAAATTGTTTTAGTTCGGAATGGCTGGCATGATCGGAATCGGCGCTGCGTCAGCGCTATTGAGCAAAAAAATCAGGGGGTTGCGATGGACTTTCACAAATTGGGGCGCGCCATTAAAAAACGCAGGACGGCGCTCAAACTTACGCAACAGCAATTAGCCGAAATGATCAACAAATCCACGGTATATGTCAGCCTGATAGAGTCTGGCGCCAGGCGCCCCAGCCTCGACACTCTGCTGAACATCGCGTACTGCCTGAAAACAAGCCTTGACGCAATAATATCCGACAGAACCACGCGCGAGGGCGCGTCATATGTCGATGAGTTTGAATTTTTGCTGTCCGAGAGGAGCAGCGGCGAAAAAGCCCTGGTCATGGACACTATGCGCGAAATGCTGCTGCACATAAACAACGGCGAGGTAATCGAGGCGCCGCAGCGCGGCCTGGGCAACCGGCAGAAGCAGCGGGCGCAAGGCGCGCAACCCGCCGCCGCAACGCCGCCGCTCCCCGACGGGCAGCCCGATCAGCTCGCGCACAGGCTTGCCATGCCTGTTCAGCGGCCCCGCCGGCCCGATCCGGCGCCCGCGCCCGGCATCCCGGAGGCAGGCGGCAGGCCCTACGCGCAGCAGTTTGACGATCTGGCCCAATCCGCCTCCGCGCACCCTGTGCAGGAAAAAAACCGCGCGAAAGCAACGACGCCGCCAGCGCACGGCAGGGGCGCAAAGCGACATTCCCCAGAGCCTGCGCCGGCGTCTGCGCCAGAGCCCGAATCCAAGTCCGAATCCGAGTCCGGGCCCGAATCTATACTGACGAGCATTTGAATTTACCATAAACGCGAGTCAGTAATACTCGTTTCCTCTGTCCGACCGCAAATTGCGGTCGGAATCCCAATCGAACACGAGTATAATAATAATCCGCATTGAGAATACTGCTTTGCAGGCGCAAAACCGCAGAAAATAGGCCGCAGAAAATAGGCCGCAGAAAATATACCGCAGAAAACAACAAAAAGTCAGCGCCTGTAAGGCACTAGCGCCGCAATCCTCACCGCAGCTGAACCTTGTCCACCATCTCCCGCAAAATCTGGGACTGGGAGGCGAGCTCCTGCGCCGACGCCGACGTTTCCTCCGACATGGCCGCGTTGGACTGCACAATCTCCTGCAGCTCCCGAATCAGGCCGCTATCCGAATCTTCGGGCCGCTTGGTGAAAATCCTGTCGATCGCCATGCCGTTCGACCGCGCAATCCCGGCGACGGCGTTCAGATTGTCGCTCGTCTGGTTCGTAACGGACATGCCGTCCTTCACGAAGCCAATGCTCTTTTGAATCAAATCCGACGTTTCCTTTGCCGCGTCCGCGCTCCGGGCGGCCAGATTCCGGACCTCCTCGGCCACGACCGCGAACCCCTTCCCGTGCGCGCCGGCCCTGGCCGCCTCCACCGAAGCGTTCAGCGCCAGAATGTTCGTCTGGAACGCGATGTCGTCAATGACCTTGATGATGTCGGTAATGTCCTCTGCGCTCTTGTCTATGTTTTGCATGGACCCGATCAGCCGGCGCATGGATTCCATGCAGGTGCCCATGTACTCGCTGGCGGAAGCGATGTCCGAATTGACAACCTCCATCTGGCCGCTGAGCCGCTCCAGAATGTCGGACTGCTTCACGGAGTCGCCCGCGAGGCTCTGTGACGCCGTCGCCAGGTGCCGCGACGCGGCGCTGACCTGCTGCGACGCCGAGAAAATGCCGCCAAAGCTCTCATTCATGTTGTCCAGAATGTAGACGATGCTGCTCCCCACTGCGTCCGCATCGGACAGCGTCCGATACTCGCCGGAGAAGTTGTTTTCGGCCACGTCCCGCAAGATGTCCGCCTGCGCCCTCATGGTGTCCGCCAGCTCGCCCATGCTCGCCTGCAGCGCTCCGAGCTCGTCCGTCCGGTTTACGGCCACGCTCGCGCCCACATCCCCGGTTGACAGCCGCTCGGCGGTGGCGGCGAGCTGCCGGATCGGGAGCACGATCCTCCGGATGCCGCCGGTTATGATGGGAAACAGCACCGCCACCGAGGCCAAAAACACGATGACCCAAATGGCGTACACCCATCCTTCTATAGGCATGCTGCTCTCAATCAGAACGGCGCCGATCACCCCGTCCCGCCCGCGAATCGGGACGTAGCGCGACACGTACAGCGAGCTGAGCCTCGCGTCCACATCGACGACGCTCTCGCCGTTCCTGAGCCGCGCCATCTTTTCGGCCGGGATCGGCGCCGCGGCGGCCGCGCCCGCTCCTGCGACCGCGCCCGCTCCTGCGCTTGCGCCCGCGCCCGTGCCCGCCTTGGACGACAGCAGCGGGGCGTCGCCCTGATACAGGGTCACTTCCATGCCGACGATCCGCTTCATCGCCGCCAGCGTGTCCGCGCTGTCCAAGCGCCTGGACAGAAACAGGACGGCGATCTGCTTCCCGCCGTGCATCACCGGCACGCCGGCCGTGATGCTGAACCCGTTGTTCGTCGTCGGATAGCAATAGGCGACGGACTTGCCCTGCATGGCGTCGGCTATCGCCAGCGAGGAGCTGATGTCGTCGCCGAAGCTCTCCGGGTTCGTCACCCTGGCCAGCGCCACGCCTTTGGTGTCGGCGTAGGTCATGCCGGTGCATCCCGAATGATCGAACACTTCCTTGGACTGGCGGACAATCTCCGGCGCGTCCCTGTCCAAAATTGCCTGCGCCAGCGCTTCCGGCAGATTGGACACCATGATCGACGCGCTCTGGAGCGCGCTCGCTCGCCACTGCTCCATGATCGCGTCCAGCGCTTCCTCCGCTTCCTCGGACGTGTGAATGTCGCTCTCCCTCACAAGCCGGTTGCTGCTGTAAAGCGATATGGAAATGAACAGAAACGCCACCGCCACAATCGGCACGACCGACAGAAGCATAATCTTGAACCGGATTGACTTCACATAACTCATTGCGCACACCTTTCAAACTGCCGTATTTCCCTGAATTTGCCTGAATCCGCCTGGGCTTGCCTGAATCCGCCGGGCTTGCCTGAGCTTGCCTGAATCCTCCTGAGCTTGCCTGAATCCGCCTGGGCTTGCCTGAGCTTGCCTGGGCTCTCCCGAATCTGTCCCGCCCCATGCCCTGTCCTATATTGTTATCGGCGTTTTGCGCCACTAATTCAATATTGATTCAATGGCCTGCGCTTTGGCATGACCGACGCTTCGGCCGCCCGCCTCCCAGCCTCGCCAAAGCGCCGCTATGACGCCAAGATTATGGCCATGCGCCGAAATTGGCTATGCCAAAGCGCCAAGCGCATGCCGGAGCGCGTTCGACGCGCATTCGACGCGCACTCGACGCGCGGAAAGCCGTTCGAGGCCGCCAAAAAGCCGTTCGAGGCCGCCAAGGCGTTATTTTTGCCGCCACGGTGGTAAGTAGCAGGTAGCGGCAACAGGCTGCGGAATCTAAATTAAGACGGCATAAAATTAAAAACGGCAAAATAATTAAATCTGAAGGCAGGTGCGTTTGCTATGCAGTTGAATACGGGCTCGAAGAAGCCGTCAGTGGCATATTTTTGCATGGAGTACGGTCTGGACAACGGATTCAAAATTTTCTCCGGCGGGCTTGGCATATTGGCCGGCGATCTGATCAAGGCGGCGCGCGACGCGGACTACCCGATGGTCGCCGTCGGCATACTGTGGCGGCAGGGCTACACGTCGCAGACGATCGACGCCTGCGGCAACCCCGTGGACGCGTACCCCGAATACAGGTACGATTTTCTGAAAGACACGGGCGTCGAGGTTTCCGTGACGATCAAGGAAACGCCGGTGCGCTGCAAGGTCTGGCTCTGCGACTGCTTCGGCAACGTCCCGCTCTATCTTTTGGACGCATTTCTGCCGGACAACCCCGAATCGCTTGTCACCGGGCAGCTGTACGGGTGGTTCGCCGAGGAGCGGCTCGCCCAGGAGATCATTCTGGGCGTGGGCGGCGTGCGCGCCCTGGACGCGCTGGGCATAAGGCCGGACATCTACCACTTCAACGAGGGCCACGCGGCGCTGGCCGGGCTTGAGCTGATCAGGCGGGAGATGGAGGGCGCGAGCCTGTTCGGCGCGGCGGTTGGGCAGGGCGCGAATATATGCGCGGGCGCGGCCGCAACTGCGGGCGCTGCGGCATGCGCGACTGCAACTGCAACTGCGGCGGCGGGCGCGGCTACGGGCGCGGCTGCGGGCGCCGGGGCAGGGGCCGGCGCGAGCCAGCGCGTCGCGGCTGCGGGACAAGGCGATGGCCCGATCGTCGCGGCGGCGGGCGCGGTGGGCGGCGAGCCCGCCGGCGGGCGGCGGCGCTCGGCCAGATTCAAGCAGGCGTGGGCAAAGGTACGGAAGCACATCGTATTCACGACGCACACGCCCGTCATGGCCGGCAACGAGTCCCACGAGCACCGGGCGATGCTCTACATGGGCGCAAACAACGGCTTCACGCCGTCCGAGCTCGCAAAGCTGGGCGGCAGCCCGTTCAACATGACGGTCGCCGGGCTGAACCTCTCCTATCTCGCGAACGCCGTTTCCGAGCTCCATGCCGACACCGCGAACAAGATGTGGGCGCATGTGAAGACGCCGTCGAAGATCCTGTCGGTGACGAACGGCGTGCACAACGGCACATGGCAGGACCCGGACATCGCGAGGGCGGCCCGCGAGGGCGGCGAGGCGCTGTGGGAGCTGCACATGCAGGCCAAGGCGAGGCTTATCGGCGAGATCGAGTCGCGCAACGGCGTTCGGTTCGATCCGCATAAGCTCCTGATCGGCTTCGCGCGCAGGGCGGCGCCGTACAAGCGCAGCGACCTGATATTCCGCGACGCCGCCAAAATCGAGCCCCTGCTGGAGAGCGGCAAGGTGCAGCTCGTGTTCTCCGGCAAGGCGCACCCGAACGACATGGTCGGCAAGGCCATCGTTTCCAACCTCAGCTCGGCGGCGAAAAAATACCCCGGCAGCGTGGCGTTCCTGCAAAACTACGACATGGAGATCGGCCGCCTGCTGACGCGCGGCTGCGACGTCTGGCTCAACAACCCGATAAGGCCGCTTGAGGCCAGCGGCACGTCCGGCATGAAGGCCGCGATGAACGGCGTGCTCAACTTCAGCGTCCTGGACGGCTGGTGGCCGGAGGGCTGCGCGCACGGCGAGAACGGCTGGCAGATTGGCGGCGGCTACGAGGGCGACGACTGCGACGACGTGGACGCCAAAGCGCTGTACGGCGTGCTGCTCGGCGAGATCCTGCCGACGTATTACGACGATCGGGGCAAGTGGCTGAGCATGATGCGCGGCAGCATAGGCATGTCGGAGCGCAAGTTCTCCGCCGCGCGCATGCTGGACGACTACGCCGGCCGGCTCTACAGCCGCCAGCAGGTTTAGCCGCCGCTTGGGTTCCGGGACAAGCTCGGAATAAAAAGCCAGGCTGGGCCAGCAAAGGCTCGGCGGCAGTCAGGGTATGGCAGGGCAAGCCAGAGCGTCTGGCGGCGGCCAGTATTCGGCGAGGCCCGCCATGGCCATGCGGCAGTCAGGGTTCGGCGGGGCCCGCCATGGCCATGCGGCAGTCAGGGTTTGGCGGGGCCCGCCATGGCCCGGCGCCAGTCAGGGGTCGGCGGGGCCCGCCATGGCCATGCGGCAGTCAGGGGTCGGCGGGGCCCGCCATGGCCATGCGGCAGTCAGCCGGGCCTGGCGGCCCTGCGGGTTTTGCGGTATTCCTGGGCCGTAAAGCCCGTGTAGCTTTTGAACAGCTTCGCGAAGTGCGACGCCTGGCTGTATCCGAGCATTTCGGCGATCGAGCCTATTTTCGCGCCGTCGTCGGCCAGCAGCTCCTTGGCCTTTTCCATCTTCGTTTCCAGAATAAAGTCGGCGAGGCTGCGCCCCGTCTCCTTGCGGAACAGGCGCGCGAGGTAGACGGGGTTCATGTACACCGCCGACGCGGCCTTTTCCCGCGTTAT
>JAISFK010000424.1 GCA_031263625.1 Clostridiales bacterium | reverse complement strand
GTGAGGGCGGCAAGCGGCCCGAAGCCGCCCGCTTGGGCCGCAACATCCAAGGCGGCGGCGTCCGCGACGGCCCCTGCGACGGCCGGGGCGCCCCCCGCGCCGCCGCCGCGCAGCATGCGCCACGCCGCGTCGGCCTTGATGAGCGCGTTCTCCGCGAACGTGCCCCCCGTTTCGGGGATGTACGCGCTTATCCCCGCGTCGGCCATCGACAGCACGCGGAAACCGGCCAGAATCTCCCGCATCTCCCTCAGCTTCGCCTTATTGTTGGTCGCCGCCAGCACGTCCATGCGCTCGCCCCTCCTATAATCAATAACTAAAATAGCCAATAACTAATGTGGCAACTAATGCGGCAACTAATGCGGGCTGCGCCCGCGCCGCCGCTCGCTACCTCGGCGCACCGCCCGCCGCCAAAAGCGCCTCGCCCACCGAGTCGGCGAGCGCCTCGGCCACGTCGCGGCGGAACGCCGCCCGCTTCAGCTGCGACAGATCGCCGGAATTGGACAGGAACGCGGTTTCCACGATAATCGCCGGCATCTGCGTCTTGCGCAGCACGACGAGGTTCGGGCGCTCCTTGACCTTCCTGTCCGACAGCCGCAACAGCGACGCCATCTTGCCCTGCGCCAGCTCGGCGAACTGCTTTGCCGTCAGCTGCCCCCCGCCGCCGCCCGACCGCGGGCAGTACAGCGTTTCCGTGCCGCTCGCGTCGCGGTTGTCCGCCGACGAGTTGGCATGCACGCTGACGAACAGCGCCGCGCCCATCGCGTTGGCGAGCCGCGCCCTCTCGTACAGATCCACGGAGTAGTCCGCGTCCCTCGTCATGAACACCTGCACGCCCCTTGCCTCGAGGGTGTCCTTCAGGGTGAGCGCGATGTCCAGCACGATGTCCTTCTCGTTCGTGCCGTCCAGCCCGATGGCGCCCGGATCGCGCCCCCCGTGCCCGGCGTCCACCACGACGAGCCCGCTGCCCGGCGCCGGCCTGGGCGCTATGTATATCGACGTTTCCAGCACGCCGGCGGCCGCGTCGCTCTTCGTGTACGCGGAGCACAGTATCTCGGTCTTGGCGCTGACCGTCACAATCGTCTTGCCGCCGCGCTTTCGGACGGAGACGCTCTTGACCAGGCCGTCGTCGGGCTTGATGGAGCCCGTTTCCACGTAGCCGTTCGCGCTGTCGAACGCGATCGAGCACACCGCGCCGCCCGTCCTGTACGATATGTCGTGCAGCTCGGCTATGTCCTCGCCGCCCTGCGTGAGCACGGCGCCGTACAGCGTGAGGATCGCCGCCCCGTCGCCCTTGTAGTAGCCGACATTGTCCAAAAGGGCGCTGGACAGCGTGATGATCAGGCGCCCCGCCGAGCGCTCCGCCGCGTACTCCGTCATGCTGGCAAGGTCCAGCGCGATGCGCGTCCTGCCGCCGTTTCGCGACAGCCGCACGCTTTTCAGCGCGCCGTCGTTGACGGCGAGCCGATTAGGCGCGGACGCCGGCATCGCGACGGGGACGTCGATCACGATGCGCGGCGACGAGCCGGAGGCGGACGAGGATATCTCGGCGTTGGCCTCCGCGCCGCCCGGCAGACTGACGGTCAGCACGTTTTTGCCGCCCTTCGCCGAATACGCGAGGACAAAGCCCTCGGCGACGCTCAGCGTGTATTCGGCGGGCTTCGCGGTCGCCTGGGCCGTGGCGCGCGGAGTCGCGGCCGCCGCGGAGCTCCCGCCCGGCCCTGGCGTCGCCGTCGCTGCGGCGCTGCTGCCCGGCCTCGGCGTGCGGGTTGGCTGCGGCGAGCCCGTCGCCGCCGCGCCCGCCGCTGGCTGGCCCGCATTCGATTGGCCCGCTTGGCCCGCGCCTGCGGGAGAGGCGGTCGCCTGCGGCGCCGTTGCCGACGAGGCGCCCCCGCCCGGCTTGGGCGTCGCCGTCGCTGCGGCGTCCCTGCCCGGCCTCGGGGTGCGGGTCGGCTGCGGCGAGGCTGCCGCCGACCCGCCCGCCGCCGGCTGGCCCGCATCCGACGCGCCCGCGCCGGACACCGCCGTTCCGGGCGCCGCCTGCGCCTGCTGCGCGGAAGCGGCCGCAGCGCTCCCCTGGCCGCCGTCGGCTGGCTCGTACACGGGTATGGATATCACGGCCTCGCTGTTCGCGGCGCCGCTCCGCGTTTCCGCCCTTATGTAGCCCTTGCCCTCCGTCACGGCGAACTCGGCCCTCGCGGCCAGATCTATCACGACCCTCGCGACCGGGCCGGCCGCGTCGAACTGGGCGTAGCGCACCGACGCTATGGCGCCCGCCCCGACCTGGAGCACCTGCTGCGCGGCCGGCGCCGACACGCCGGCTATGTCAATGACGAACCGCTCCGGGTTTGACAGCCTCATCGTGCTGACGGAGCCGTAGCGGTCCATTTTGATCGTGACCGTCTGCAAGCCGCCGTGCGCCGAATGGCGCACGCTGGCGATCGCCGGAGCGGCAGAAGCGGCAGCGGCGCCAGCAGCTCCGGCCGCGCCAGCCGCGCCGCCTGCGGCAAAGGCGCCCTGCGCCGGCAGGCCGGCCAGCCCCGCGGCTATGAGCAATGCAACGATAAGCGGGCGGCAACCCGCGTGCAGTCTAGTTTTTGTCATGCAGCCATTTCCTCCGTCGAACCTGAAGCCCACGTTTTGTCTTTTGTCATGTAGCCATTTCCTCCGCTGGGCCTGAATCCCGCGTTTTGCCCTTTGTCGCGCCGCCCGTGCCGCCCGTGCTGCCTGCGCTTTGCGCGGCGCGGTCCCGGAGCGACAGGATGCATCCGCAGTATTTCTGCCGGTAGATGCCCGCGTCCCTCGCAAGCCGCTGCCCCTCGCGAAAGAAGGGCCGAAAATCGCGGTACAGGAACGCCACGCGGCTCCCCTCCGACAGCTCCTCGCAAATCGCCCTGATCAGGCCGTGCCTCTGGTACGGGCTGATCAGCAGCGTCGTGGAGAAAGCGTCGAAGCCCCGCTCCGCGGCCGCCCGCGCCACTGCGGACAGCCGGGCCCTGTAGCATGTCTCGCAGCGCTCGTCCTCGCTCATGCGCGCGCGGGCCTCCCACGCGCCCTGCTCGCAGCCGCCGGCGATCGCGAGCGGCAGGCCCTCGGCGGCGAACAGCGCCTTCGCGCCCTCCATCCGCCTCGCGTGCTCGTCCGCGGGGTGGATGTTGGGGTTGTAAAAAAGCCCGCTGACCGCATACTCGCCCTCGGCGGCCAGCGCCCTCACGGGGTATATCGCGCACGGGCCGCAGCACACGTGCAGCAGGAGCTTCCGGCTCGGCCTCGGCGGCGCCTGGCCGGGAAGCGTCTGAGCCGCCGGCATCCGGCCATATGGCGCCTGACCCGCCTGCCCCAGCCCCGCGCCCGCTCCGGCACTGGCAACGCCTGCGCCCGCAGCCACTGCGGCGCCTGCCGCGCCCGCGCCGCCATCGCGGAGGGCCACGCCCGCGCCGCCGCCGCGCCCCGCGCTACGCCCCGTCATACGCCTCGCCGAAGTGCTCATACGCGAGCTTCGTCGCCACGCGCCCGCGCGGCGTCTTGCTGATGAACCCGAGCTGCAGCAGGAACGGCTCGTACA
>JAISFK010000407.1 GCA_031263625.1 Clostridiales bacterium | reverse complement strand
GAATCGCGCCGGACGGCACGCCGGTTTCTTCCGGCGCCGCAACAGGAATGTCGCGGCTGTCGCGGCTGTTGCATCCGCTCATGTCGATTTTTCCTCCAGTTATTCCATTGTCAATCTATTGCCCGGCCGCCGCCTGCGCCTGCTCCAGCGCGCTTTCGGCGTATTTGCCGGGCGTGAAGCCCGTGATCCTGCGGAATGTCTGAATAAAGTGGGGCAAATACGCAAAGCCCACCTGGTCGCAGACCTCCGTCACGGTGATCCCGTCCTCCGAAAGCAGTTCCCGCGCCTTCTGTATGCGCAGCTCGATCAGGTAGTCCTTGTACGAGCGGCCGGTTTCGTTCTTTATGATCCTGCTGACGAACCGGTTGGAATAGCCGAAATGCTCGGCGAATTTTTCCAGGCTCATGTCCTTGTCCATGTAATTCTCGGAAATATATGCTAGGAATTTTTCGGTTCGCACTCTCGCCTTCCCGCCGTGCCCGCCCGGCTCCGCGCTCCCGCCCCCCGCGCAGCCAGGCTGCGCCTCCACGTCGGCGGCCTCCGCCCCGCAGAGCCTGAAAAGCAGCGTCGTGAAGCTCTGCCGCATCTCCAGCCTGTCCCTGGACGCCGCGATGCGATCCATGAGCGCGTAGTCCAGCGCCGCCCCCTGGCGGCCATCGTTTCCGGCGCCCGCGCCGCTCTCTATCGCCTCCAGCAGCCTCATGCAGCTGTACCGCTCGTAGGAAACGTGCCGCGAACCATGGGCGGCAGCGTCCATAAACGCCTCAAAGCCCTCCATGGCGGCTTTGCAGTCCATGGCCTCGATTGCGGAAACGATGCCATCCGCCATGGCCGCGTCATACCAGAACAGCTCGCCCGCGCGCCTGTCCGCGCCGACGCCCGCGCTCGCGCACTTCGCCAGCGCCTGCGAGAACGCCTCCGACATCTTCTCGATGTCGGCGAACGGCTGGGACGCGCCGACGCGGCAGGAAACGATCTCCGCGAGCAGCGCCCGCGCATTGTCCAGCGCCTCGCCGGCCATGTCCTCGCTGGGCAGGCTGGCTAGGATCGCGAAGCGCCCCGGAACGCTCGCTTCAACAAAGTAAAGCCTCAGCTCGCCATCCGAGAGCCCTTCGACGCAAGCGGCCAGCTCGCCCGCCTCGGCGTCGGGCAGGGGCGCCGCCTCCACCGCCGCGGCCATGTACCAGGGGCCGGGCAGGCAAATGCCCATGAATGGCTCGCGCACGAGCTTCAAATAGAGGCGGTCGCCCGCCAGCAACAGTTTGAGAATCTGCTTTTTGATCAGCGCGTACTGTCGGCGCAGATCGTCCTCCGCGTGCTGTTTCTCGGTCAGGAGGCTGTCCAGAAAGAGCGCGACGCTCTCGACCTCGCCGACCTCGCCAAAATCCCTGCCGCCGCCAGGCTTGGCCTCTGCCCGTGCTCCAGCCATTGTTCCAATTCCAGTTCCAGTTCCAGTCTCAGTTCCAGCTATCACCCCACCCCCACCCCCAGCCCCATCTGTTGCCCCTGCCTTGGCCTTTTCGCAGCTCTGCGCCAGCTGGCGTATGGGTCGGTAGGCGCGGTAGCCAACGGCGGCGGCGAGCGCCAGCACAAACAGGACGACGACCGCCAAGTAGGCTATGTTGACAAAGCGAAAGCGGTCGCCGCCGGCGCCGCCACCGTTGCCGAGCGGGTGGCCCGGCGGCGCCGTGTACACGACGCGGAAGCCGCCGCCCGGCGAATCGGCGGCGTACTGCGCGTACTTCGCATACTCGCCCGGCAACGGCTGCGCAACATAATTGAGCTCCGCGCTAAGGGGCTCGGCCTGCAGCTGCGCCGCGCCCCCATCGTTCCCGCCCCCGCCCTGCCGCTCTGCGGCGCCGGCGTCGGCGCCGCCCAGGCTGTCCTGCGGGGTCATCAGGCGGCTCCCGTTCCAATAGATGTCAACGCGCCCGTCCAGCTCGCCGACCAGCGTGCGGATCTGCCCCCGCAGCGCCGCAGGCGACACGAGAAAGGCCAGCGTCGCGTGGCCGCTGGGGTCGCCGCGCCCCTTCGTGAACACGGGGTAGGCAAATATCGCCGCGCTCTCCCCGCCCGCCGTCACGGGGATCGCCGCAAAGGCGCCCTTTGGCTGCAGCGCTTCGCGCAGCCAGCGCTCGTCCTCGCCGAACGCGGCCGCCGCGACATAGAACGCGAAGCTGCTCGCCGAGCCGGAGGAGCGGTACACCCGCTCCTCGCCGCCATAAATCAGGACGGGCGCCGGGGCGATCGGCGAATTGCCGCCGTACCTCGCAAAGTCCTTCAGCAACTTGATGTCGTTGAACGCGCCCGGCCTCAAGCCGCCGCGCCGGTACAGCGGGTTCACGCCAATCTGCGCGGCGGCCGCCCTCATGCTCTCGTGCTGCCGCCCGATATTCTCCGCCAGGGCGCCCACCTTCTCCTGCACCTGGGCCCGCTCCTGCCGCTCCAGCGCGGATATGGCGCTCATGTACAGGAGAATGCCGACGACTGAGCAGGCGACCAGCGCGACGGCGAACGGCGAAAGCAGGTACAGCGCCCGCGCGCTGACCCTCCTGAATCGCCTGTGCCCGCTGAATCCCAAAAATCCCATACGCCACCTGAATACGCTTTTGCGCGACGCGCTATTTGCCGAAGCGGCTGTTCATCGTGTCCGTGAACGTTTTTACGTAGTCGTCGTAGCCGATCGCGCGCAGCTCGTCGCCATAGGCCGCGAACTCGGCCTCGGTCAGCTCGCGGTCCCCGATGACGAAGCGCGCCAGCTCCGTCTTGATATACTCTTCCAGCGCCGTCTGCGTATCCTCCATCATCGTCGCCACGTCCTCGCCGTACACCTCGTATGGCAGCCCGCGAATGATGAACGGGTTCAGCTTGTTGATCGTCTCGAGGTTTGTGCGCCCGACGCGGTCGTCCATTTTGTACGACGCGACCTCGGCGCCGTCCGTACGGCGATCCAGTATGTTGCCCGTCGTGCGGATCGGGCCGACGGCGTAGTAATACGAGCGCACATCAGGGAACTTGCCGCTATCGACGTCCCTGTACTGGAACGCGCCGTCCGCGTCCTTGTACCAGCCCTCGAGCAGCCCGTAGCCGTCGTCCACGCCGGCCTCTGGCCCATAGTAGGCGTTGTAGCGGAACCTCTCGTCATAGCAGCGGTCCGCGAAGCGCATGAACGCCACGCTCTGTTCCTCGCTCGCCTTGTCCGTCAGATAGAACTGGTATGGAAGTCCGAGCTGGCTCGCGATAAACATTGCGACCGGCTTGTCGCTGTACTGGCTCGTCAGCGGCTCAAGAGTGTAGTAGCTCTGGTAGCTGTCGTCGCCCAGGCCCAGCACGTTGTAGGACTGGAAGAGCGCGTAGCGGTCCGCCTGGGCCATCGCGGCCGATTCGTCGGCGCCGCGCGTGAAGAACTCTGCGTCCATCAACCCCTCGGCATACATCGTGCGGTAGAACTTGAGCAGCTCGAAGAACACCGGATCCGTCTGCAGCGGGACTATATAGCCGTCGCCGCCAGCGTAGTCGCCGCCCTTCTGCGTGACGGCCAAGTACATGCCGTTGCTTTGAAAGCCAAAAGCGGTGAGCAGGTTGCCGCCGAACAAATTCTCGCCTTTGCCCGCGCTTGAGCCAATGGGTATGTTGTCGTTGCCCAGCCCCTTGGGATCTTCTGCCTTGACCAATCGCAGATAGTCCAGAAACTCGTCGGTCGTCTTGGGCGGCTGCACGCCGAGGGCGTCCATGACGCGCTGGTCGTACCAGAGCGGCTGACCGCCCGCGTTCACATTGTATTTGAGGTCTTGCATGACGGATGGCACCGTGTAGATGTTGCCGCTAAGCGTCATAATGATGGGCAGCTGCTCCTCGAACTCCGCCATGATCTTTGAGAGGTTGGGCATGACGCTGGGGTCGGTCAGATATTTGTTCAGCGGGACCATCTGCTTTTCTTGATCGCCGTACCTCACCATGTCCATCAGGCCCGAGAATGCGTACCCGAAGTACAGTATGGCCTCGGGATAGTCGCCGGAGGCCATCAGCAGGTCGGCAACCTCATCGACCTGGTCGTTGGGATAGGTCACGAAGTCGATGTCGATGTTCATCGCCTGCTTCGCGTACTCGTAGAGCCAGCAGTTTTCCGGATCGGGCATGACGTCCATGACGGCCAGCAGCGCCGTGAGCTTGACTGGCTCGTTGTACCTGTACACGCCGTCCACGATCTGACCCGGCTCGCCGGAGCTGGCGGCCTCTGTCGCGGCTGGCGCCTCCGCCTGCGCCGTCGTGCCGGCGGCTTCCGTCGCGGCCGCCCCGGCTGTCGTCGCCGTCGTCGCGCCGCCCCCGCCGCTCCCGTTGCAGCCGAAAAGCGCCGCAAGCATGGCCGCCGCCAAAATAGCCGTCAAAACGCGTTTCTTGATACTCATTGCTAATCCCCCTTAGTTTTCGTTTTTTTATGCGACCGGCCCGCAGCCATCCGCGAGGCCGACTCGTAGCGGTGCCAATTCGTAGCGATGCCGATTGTTTTCAGCCCTTTACGGAGCCGATCATCATGCCCTTCACGAAGTACTTCTGCACAAACGGGTACGCGATCAGGAGCGGCGCGCTCCCGATGAAGATCGTCGAGTACTTCATGCTCTGCGCGAGTCGCTGCTTCACGAGCAGATCCTTCATCTCATCTGCGGAAAAGCTCGTTATGAGATCGGGATTGGCGGAAATCTGGTCGTTGAGGATCAAAATGCTCCGCAGCACGAGCTGCAGCGGGTACATCGAGCGCTTCGTGATGTATATCATCGCGTTGAAGTAGGAGTTCCAGAAATCCACGGCCAGAAACAGCGCGATGACCGCGATGATCGGCGCGCTCAGCGGCAGGGCGATCTGGAAAAAGCACCGAAACTGGCTCGCGCCGTCCATCTCCGCAGATTCGTACAGCTCGCCGGGTATGTTCGCGAAGAACGTGCGCGTGACGATGACGTAGTACACGCTCGCGCCGCCGAGGATCATGACCCAGACCGTGTTGTTGATGTGGAGCGTCTGCGTCCGCAGCAGGTAGTTCGGTATTATCCCGCCGCCAAAGTACATCGTGAACAGGAAGAACCACGTCACGGGGCCGCGCCCCCAGAGATACCTCTTGCTCAGCGCGTAGGCCAGCGGCAGGAGCAGAGCCAGGTTGTAGGCGATCCCCAGAGCCGTGTAGATCAGGCTGTTCGCGTATCCCGTCCAGATCATGGCGTAGTTGAACACCTGCCTGTACGAATCCAGCGTGAACCCCTTGGGCCACAGGAAGACGCGGCCCAGCCCGACCTCGTTGATGTCGGACAGCGACGCGATCAGCGTGTAGTACAGCGGGTAGAACACCACGACCAGAAAAATGCCCATGACGGCGTAGTTTACCGCGTCGAACACGCGGTCGCCCCGCGACAGGCGCCGGCTTTTTTTCACGGCTGTCACCATAGCGCCACCCCCGACAGCTTGTCGGATATTTTGTTCACGATTGTCAGCACGAAGACGTTGATCAGGTTGTTGAACAGGCCGATGGCCGTGGAATAGCTGTACTGCCCCCGCAGGACGCCCAGAGTGTACACATATGTCGATATGACGCTGGAGGCCGGCATGTTCAGATCGTTCTGCAGCAGCAGTATCTTCTCGAAGCCGACCGAGAGGATCCTGCCTGCGGCCATGATCTGGAGTATGATGATCGTCGGCAGGATGGCCGGCAAGTTGACATGCCATATGACGCGCAGCCGGCCGGCGCCGTCCATGCGGGCGGCCTCCACAAGCTCCGGCGAGACGCCGGACAGGGCCGCAATGTAGATAATGCTCCCCCATCCTATATCCTGCCACACGCCGGACCAGACGTAGATGCTGGCAAAGTACCTGGGCACGATGAGGAAGTCCACGCGCGCGCCGCCCGCCATCTCCAGCAGATTGTTGAGAAGCCCGTCGCCCTTGCCCAAGAACAGCGTCACGATCCCGCACAGCACGACCGTGGACAAAAAGTGCGGCGCGTAGGAAACCATCTGCACGGTCTTGCGAAACTTCGTGGATCGAATCTCGTTGAGCAACAGGGCCAATATTATGGAAAGCGGGAACGTGGCCAGATCGTACAGCGATATGACGAGCGTGTTCCTGAGCATCTGCAGGAAACTCGGATATTTGAAGAAGCGGACAAAATGCTCAAGGCCGACCCACTTGCTACCCCATATGCCCAGCCGCGAGCTGAAATCCTTGAAAGCGATCTGCACGCCGTACATGGGGCCGTAGGCAAAGATGAGCGTGGCGACGATGGCCGGGAGCATCAGGATGTACAGCTGGTAGTTGCTGCGGAATATCCTTCTGGCCCTCTGGCCGCGAGCGCCGCGAGGCGGCAAAGCGCCGACGGCCGCGCCCGCGCTTGCTTCCGAGCCGGCGCTGATCCCCGCGCCTGCGTCAACGCTTGCGCCTGCTCCCAGGCCGACAATCGTTGCCGCGCTGGCACTGGCGCCTATCCCCTCGTTGGCACTAATTCCCGCGCCGGCGCCTGCCCCCAGCCCTGCGCCTGTGCCAACGCTCGCGCTCGCGCTCGCGGCGGTTCCGGCTCCCATGCCGGCTCTTGCGCCGGCTCCGGCCGCATTGGGTCCCCTCATCGTCCCGACAGCTGCGCCTTCCATAAGACCATCCTTCGCCGTGCAAATGGGTATAGTTATCTGCGCGTCCCATTAACGCCCATATGCCGTGCCCATATTCTTTCAACCACGCTGCTGCTAGTATGCGGGCGGCGTCTTTTGCTTGTGCAGATAAGTATACTTATCTGCACTGAG
>JAISFK010000321.1 GCA_031263625.1 Clostridiales bacterium | reverse complement strand
GCATAGGCTTCCTCGGAGCTCTTGTAGGCAAACTCGGCGAACCGCGTCGTCCCCCCCGCCGCCTCCAGCTTCTCAAAGCCCGCGAAAACTTTCAGGTGCGGCTCCAGCGACAAAAAGCGCCTGCCGCCCTTTTGGGAAAACCGCCGCAGAATCTCGCGCAGATGTCCGTCCCCCATGCCTGCGGGCACTACCAGCTTGCTTTCGGCGACGGCGTCCTTGACGTGCATATACTCTATGTGCTCCTCCAAAAGACTGTACGCCTCCAGGGCATCCTGCCCGCACTGGATGTAATTCGCGGGGTCGAACACGAGCTTCATCCTGCCGCCAAAGGCGTCGGCGATCTTTTTGTTGCGTGGGGCCGTGTCCCCGTAGATGCCGCTCTCGTTTTCGTGGGCGCAGACGAGCCCCCCGGCGTTTTGCAAAAAGCGCGAAAGCCGCTCCAGAACGGCATCCTCGCATTCCTCCGGCGAGCGGCCCCCGTCGATGTAAAAGCTGAACAGGCGGATGTACCGCGCGCCCAGGACGCCCGCGCACTCAACCGTCCGCTTGAACGCCTCCAGGTGCGGCCCAAACGGGTCGTGGATGCTGATTTTGCCGTAGGGCGAGCCGATCGCTGACACGGACACGCCGCTCTCGTCCAGAGCGTTTTTTAGCTCGGCGCACTCCGCGGGCGAGAGCGCCGAGACGTTCCGCCCGTCCACCGTCCGCATCTCAATGTGCCGGATGCCGTATTTTTTGCTGATTCGCAGCTGCTCCGAAAAGGACTCCGCGGCCTCGTCGGCAAAAGAGGACAAAACAAACTCCGCCATATCGCTTCCCCCAATCTCCAATCCACCATTCACTATACACTATGTGTCAAACATTGAACGAATCCTGCTGATTCAATTAGCGTTTCTCCTGTTTTGCGCTTCGCTTTTTCTAACTTCTCTTGAACATGCTGTCTATTTCTCTTCTCAATTACTACACCTCCAATAGCAACTCTCACAAGGCTTCCAGTTATACTCGTGTTCGATTGGAAATTCCGGCCGCAATTTGCGGTCGGACAGAGGAAACGAGTATTACTGACTCGCGTTAATGGAAAATTCAAATGCTCGTCAGTATAGCGCGCCGCCAAGCGTCAGAATCCCTCCCATTCGTCGAAGCCGCAGAGCCGCAGGGCTTCCAGGTAGCGGGGCAGGGATATGGGCTGGGCGCCGCAGTAATAGTGGTTGCGGCCTTTTTTTTCGCTTTCCGCGCCGCCTGCGCCCGCCGCGCCACCAGCACCAGTCGCGCTTTTCGTTCCCGTCGCGCCGCCTGCGCCACCAGCACCCGTAGCGCCGCCCGCGCCTGCTGTGCCTGTCGCGCCTTGCGCGCCTTCGGTCCACTCGATCAGCAGAAACGCCGGCCCGCCGGCGGGGACCGGTATTTCCGCGAGCGGCGCCGCCGAGTTTGCCCTCGCCTCGCCGCAGCCCTCCGCGACGGTTTCGCCCTGCCGAAAGCAGTCCGTCACGACGTAGCGGAACGCCGCGTCGCTGGGGCGGTCGTTGACCGCCACCAGCGGCAGGAGCCCGCGCGCCGGCTCAGCGCACATCAGGCAGAGCGGCTGCTGGGAGCGCCGTATGCAGAAATAGGCGAGCTTTTTGCGGAAATAGTAGTCCACGATCGCATCGGAAAACTGCGGCCAGCCGTCGATCAGGTTCCACCATATGATGCCGGTCCGCCGCCATTTCACCGTCCGGAAGCGCTCTATGAAGAACTTCATCGCCTCCGCCTGCGAAATCTGGCTCATCCGGGCAAAATCCTCCAAATTCCCCGCATCGCCGCCGAACAGCGTCCGGACCTGGCCGGCCATCAGCGGAATCCTGTAGGCGTAGGGGCCGCCGGCCGCCGTCATGCCCGCCGCGTGGACGTTCCACTCGTCGTTGCCGGGCGGCCACTGCTTGCCCCCCGATATGAACTGCCGGACGGAAAGCGGCGACGGGCAGCCGTGGTAGCCCGTCTCGCTCGCGAAATGCGCAATGCTTTCCGCGTAATACGGCCCTTTGAAATAGTCCCTCGGCCCCCATAGGTGGGTTTCGCTCATGCGCTCGCCGCCGTCGGCGAAGGCGGCGCCGTCGATGTACGGCGAGCTCGGCAGGTACGGCCTCGTCCAGTCGTGGGCTGCCAGGACGTCGGGCAGCAGCTCGCGCGTGAGCGCGTTCCGGTTGGGATCCATGCCGTTCCCGCTCCACTCGCGCGCCTGGTCGCACTCGTTGTCCCCCGCCCATATCAGCAGCGACGGGTGGTTGCGCAGGCGCTTGACCGTCTTTTCCGCCTCCGCGCGCAGCATTCCGGCAAATTCCGGCGTCTGCGGGTAGACGGCGCAGGCCATGGCGAAGTCCTGCCATACCAAAATGCCGTGCTCGTCGCAGAAGTCGAAGAACGCGTCGCTTTCGTACACGTTCCCGCCCCAGCAGCGCACGGCGTTGCAGCCGGAATCCAGCAGCAGCGCGAGGCTTGGGGCCAGCCGCTCCCCGTCGCGGGAGTGGAAGGCGTCGAGCGGGACCCAGTTGGTGCCCAGCACGAAGGTCTTTTCCCCGTTCACATAAAAACAGAACTCGCCGCTCCCGGCCGCGTCGGTGATGCTGGTGCGCTCCAGCGCCACCGTGCGGATGCCGAAGCGGAACGAGTATTCGTCCAGCAGGGCGCCGTCCCGGAACAGTTCGGCGCGCACCTGGTACAGGCTCGCCTCCCCGGCGTTCCTGTGCTGCCAGAACAGGCAGTTTTCGGCCCGTATCTCCATATGGCCTGCGGCGGACCAGAGCCTCTGCTCGCAGGAAAACTCGCTGCCGGCGCAGGCGCCGCTGATTTTCAGCCGGTATCCGCCGATGTCCCCGGCCCCCGCCCTCACCTTGAACCAGGCCTTGAGCACGGCACTTTTGCGCTTCGCGTCGATGGATCGCGTGAAGAGGAATATTTCCTCGATCCGCTCCGCCGGCGGCGCGAGCAGGCTCGCCGAGCGCCAGAGCCCGGCGGAGAGGATCCTCGGCATGATGTCCCAGCCAAACATGTGCGGCGCCTTGCGCAGCGCCAGCGAGTCGTAATTGTACGCCAGGGCGTGGCAGCCGGCCGGCAGGTCGCGCTTGCGCGCCTCGACCGCGGCGGGCAGGATATGCACGACAAGCCCGTTGGCCCCGGCGCGCAGGCCCCTGGCCGGAAATGCGTGCTCCACCAGCATGTTGTCGGATGCCCCGACGCGCTCGCCGTTGAGGAAGACCTCCGCCACCGTGTCGATCCCCTCGAACAGGAGGACAT
>JAISFK010000307.1 GCA_031263625.1 Clostridiales bacterium | reverse complement strand
AGGCGGGGGCTGTGCGCGGGCTGACGGCGGCCCGGCAAGCGCACGGGCCGACAGCGGGGCAAACGCCTCCAGCTTATGCGGGCGCGGAGGTCAGCGCCCTGGCGCGGCGCGGTCGTCTGGCGCGGGCGGCGCTAAGAGCGCGGCCGACGGGCAAAGCGCTGGCCTAACTTCCGGCGCGGATGGCGCAGAGAGTGCGGCCGACGGCCGGAGCGCTGGCCTGCTTTCCGGCGCGGGCGGCGGCCCCTGCCCCGGCATGGCCGACATCGTTGACGGCGGCCCCTGTCCCGGCATGGCCGACATCGTCGCCGTCGGCTCGCCCGTCATGGACCTGCTCGTGAACACCCAGCGCCTCCCGGAAGGCGAGGGCGTGTCGCGGGCGAACGACATTTTCCACCAGGGCGGCGGCAACGCGTCCTCCGCGATGGCCGCCGCGGCGCGGCTCGGCGCGAGGGCCGGCATGATTGCGAAGGTCGGCGGCGACGCGATCGGCAGGTTCATCCTCAAGGATTTTGAATACAACGGCGTGGACACGTCGCGCGTCGTCGTCGGGCCGCCCGGCACGTCCAGCTCGTACTGCATCGCCCTGTCGCAGGTCGAGCTGGGCACGCGCGTGTTCGTCCTCAGAGACTCCACCGCCGGGGCGCTCGCCCCCGGCGAGATAGACTACGGCTACATCGCCGGGGCGAAGCTGCTCCACCTGGAGGCCGGCGGCGACCCCGCCTCGCTCGCCGCCGCGAAATTCGCGCGGGAGCATGGCGTCGCGGTGTCCGTTGACGCGGGGTACTACTCGAAGGAGTCGGAGGCGATCATCCCCCTCGCCGACATTTTCATCGCGTCGGACATCTACTACTCCGAAATGTTCAAGGGGAGCGCGGCCGGCTACAGGGAGAACTGCGAGGCGCTGCGCGGGATGGGGCCGTCCGTCGTCTGGGTGACGCTCGGCAGCAGGGGCTGCGTCGGCCTCGCCGGCGGCGAGTTTTACGAGATCCCCAGCTTCGGCGTCCGCGTCGCCGACACGACGGGCGCGGGCGACGTGTTCCACGGCGCGTACCTGGCCGCCGCGCTGCGCGGCTTCCCGCACGGCGAGTGCGCGCGCCGCGCCAGCGCCGTGTCCGCCATCAAGTGCATGTTCGTCGGCGGGCGCACCGGCCTGCCGGACGCGGCCATGCTCGAGCGCTTTCTGCGCGACGGCGCGCTCGGCGCGGCGGACGCGGCCGAGCTGGAAAAGCGCCTCGCGTTCTACCGTGGGAGCTTCCTGGAGGCGTGAGGCCCCCAGCCCCTCACGCGCTCATGCCATCATGCCCTCGGCGCCGCCGGCCCCGCCGACCCAGTCGGCTCCCTCCCCTTTTCAAATTTTATACTGACGAGCATTTGAATTTTCCATTAACGCGAGTCAGTAATACTCGTTTCCTCTGTCCGACCGCAAATTGCGGTCGAAATCCCAATCGAACACGAGTATAAATTCGAATTTCAAATTTTTGCGCAAAACCTGGGTATTTATTATATAGGCATTTATAGTGCAGGCATCCATAATGTTTTTTATTCTGCAATCGAAACGGAGAGGCCGCCATATGAGCATAAGGCAGAAGCTGTTCGCCATGGCCGCTTTCGCGCTGCTGGCCGTGCTGGCGCTGAGCGCGATAGCTTGCTATGAGCTGGCGAGCATAACGGATATCACGGCGAACGTCCTGGACTGGTGGGTCGAGGGCATCGTCGAGGCCGACACGGTCGAGAGCGACATGCTCCAGTACCGCGTGGCCATGCTCGAATACGCCCGGACGCGCGAGCCGTCGCTGCTGGACGGCATGGACGCGAACCTGCGGGACGCCCGCGCGAAGCTGGACCACTACGGCGAAACGGAGCCTCCGGGAGGCCCGCTCGGCTCCGAGCTGGATCCGGAGGACCAGGAGCTGTACTACGCGGCGGTCGCGGCGCTGGACGGCGCCGTCGGCGCGTGCGGGCCGGCGCTGGAGGCCGCGCGGCAGGGCGACGCCGACGGCGCGTTCGCGGAGCTGACCGGCGGCGTCGCCGCCCGGAAGCTCGACGAGCTCAGGATCGCGGCGGAGGCGCTTTCCGACTACAACGTGCTGTCAACCGCCGAGGAGAGCGCCCGCGTGAAGGAGATATCCGCGAGCGTCCTCATAACCATCGCGGCGGTCTGCGCGATCACGTTCGCCATAATGATAGCGCTCTCGCTCGCGATCATCAGGAGCATCACGTCGCCGATACGGAAGCTCATCGGCGTGTCCGACGCCATATCGGGGGGCGAGCTCGCGGTGGACGCGGACACGGGCGCGAAGGGCGAGCTGGGGCTGCTGTCCTCCAACTTTCAGAACCTCGCCGCGAGCCTGAACGGCATGATCGGCAACATCGTGAGCGTGGCCGAGCGCGTGGGCGCGTCCGCGAGCAAGGTGGCGGGCGCCGGCGACGCGATAGCCGCGTCGGCGGCCAGCCAGGCGGGCACGATCCACGAGATCTCCGCGAGCCTGGCCGAAATGACCGAAAAGGCGGGCGCCAACTCCAAGAACGCTCTGGCCTGCCGCGACTTCGCCGACGGCGTCATCAGGCACGCGGAGGACGGCAACGAAAAGATGGGGCGCATGGTCGAGGCGATGGAGGAGATCAGCGAGTCGTCGAAGAACATCGCGAGCATAATAAAGGTCATCGACGACATCGCCTTCCAGACGAACATCCTCGCGCTGAACGCCGCGGTGGAGGCGGCGCGCGCGGGCCAGCACGGCAGGGGCTTCGCGGTGGTGGCCGAGGAGGTCAGGAATCTGGCGGCGCGCAGCGCGGCGGCCGTCAAGGACACGTCCGCAATGATCGACGGCACGCTTTTCAAGATCAGCGGCGGCGAGGAGATCGCGAACGACACGGCGCTCTCGCTCAGGCGCATCATCGAGGGCATAAAGGAGTCCACGGAGCTGGTGGGCAGGATCTCGCTGTCGGCCGAGGAGGAAACGCTGTCGATAAGGCAGATATCGGAGGCCGTCGGCGTGATCGAGCAGGAGATCCAGAGCAACACGGTCGCCACTGGGGAAACCGCCTCCGCCAGCGCCAAGCTGTCGGAGGACGCCGGCGAGCTGCTGGAGCTGACCTCCGCGTTCAAGCTGCGGGAGGGGTAGGGGCGAAAAGGCGCGGGCGGACGCGGGCGGGTGACAGCGGGCGGCAATATGCGGCAACGGGCGAGAGCAAGCGGTGGAGCTGGCGCCAGCGGGCGGTGGAGCGTGCGGCAACGTGCGGCAACGGGCCGGCGCGGGCGCGCAATGTTTTTCTTGACAGGGCGGCTCCGGGCGGGGCATAATAGGGGCAGTTCAAAAATGGCGGCTGCAAAGGACGGTCATAAAGACGGCCACAGGGCCGGCCACAGGGCCGGCCATGAAGCCGGTTGCAAAGGCCAGCCATAAGGCCGGTTGCAAAGGCCAGCCACAAATGCGGTTGCAGATGGCGACCATGGGACGGCCATAAGGACGCTTGTAAAGGACGGCCATAAATCATGAAAAAGATGCTGAAAAAGACGCTGAAACTGTCAATCATCGCGCTTCTCGCCTGCCTCGCGGCGCTGCCGGGGGCGGCGGCGGCAACAGCGGGCGCGGGCGCGGGAGCGGGGGCGGCGAGCCAGGGCGGCGCCGGCGCCGTCACGCTGAAGGACGTCAAGGAGGCGAAGGAGGTGCGGATCGTCATTGACGGCGTGCCGGGCGCGTACAGCGACACGGCGCTCCGCATAAACGACCGCATACTGCTCCCGTTCCGCGAGATCCTGACAAAGCTCGGCGTGCGCAACGACGACGAGCACATCATATGGAACGGCGCGGAGCGGTCGGTCACGGCCAAGACGGACGCCGGCGAGATCAAGCTGCTCATAGGCGACAAGACTATAATGAAGGACGGCAGGCCGATCGCCTTCGACGTGGCCCCGTACATATACCCGATCAACAGCCGGACCTATGTCCCGGTGCGGGCGGTGGCCGAGCTGATGGACAAGCTCGTGGAGTGGGACGGCGACTCGAGCACCGTGTACGTGCGCGACAAGGCGAACTACGAGCAGGCGCTGGGCGTCCTTGCCGCGCAGCGCGGCGCGGGCGGGCAGCTCAAGCGGTTCCGGGCGAAGGCCGCGGGCTCGGTGAGCCTCGTGGTGTCGTCGGACGACGTGGACATTCCGGGCGCGCAGGGCCAGGACGGCCTCACGATCCGGCAGGCCGTCAACACCGAGGTGGAGGCGGACGCCGAGCGCGACATATTCCACATGACGCAGAGCACGTCGGTGCTGGGGCTGACCGTAAAGACGGAGATCTACATCACGAAGGGCAGGATGTTCATGAAGGCGCCCGGCGCGGGCCTGCTGTCGAAGGGCGGCTGGTCGGACGTCACGGGCGACGCGCTCGCCGACATGTCGGGCATCCTCAAGAACGCGCTGTCGGCCGGGTACTCGCCCGGCGGCGCGGACGCCGAAAGGCTGGCGCTCGGCTTTTCCGTCAGCCCGAGGGCGGGCGGCGGGTACTCCATCGCGGGGGAGTTTGTGAACAAGTCGGAAGTGGACGCGATGGCGAACATCCTGCTGAAGTCGCTGAACATGTCCGGGGACGGCGCGGACATGGGCGTCAGGATCAACCGCTACTCCATGGAGAGCGAGATTGGCAAGGACTACATGCCGATCTCGGCGAAGACGGACGCGAGCTTCGACATGAGCCTGACGCGGAAAGGCGCCGACGGCAAGAGCGCGGCCATTGGCGCGCGGGCCGGCTACACGCTCGACATGTCCTACAGCGACGTGAACGCCAGCTTCATAATAGCGCTGCCCGCCGAGGTCGCGGCGCTACTCGCGAAGTGATGGCGGCGATGGCGATGGACAGCCGGCTGGCAGAGGACATTTTGCTCAGGCATGGGAGGCTGAGGGCGGCGATGCGGCAGCTGCCGTGCGCGGGCGCGGGCGCCGGATGGGCGATGCCCGGCGTCGGAGCGGGCGCGGGCGCAACTGGCAACGCGGGCGGCGCGGGCAGCGCGGCTGCGGCGGGTGGCGCCGGCAGCGCGGCGGCGACGGGCGCAGCAGATGGCGGCGCAACTGGCGGCGATTCGACTGCGGGCGCAGGCGCGGCGAGCGGCGATGCGGCTGCGAGCGCAGGAGCGGCGAGCGGCGATGCAACTACATGCGCAGGCGCGGACGCGCTGCTTATCGCGTGCGCCAGCGACATGATCTATGTCACGGGGCGCGTCATAAACGGCTATTTCTACCTGCCCGCGGACGGCGGCGAGGCGCCCGTCCTGTTCGTCAAAAAGCCGGTGGGCCTTGGCGCGGAGACGTTCAACAGCACCATCGAGGTCGAGTACGCCTCAAAGCCAGAGCTGATTCCCGGCATTCTGGCGCGAAAGGGCCGCGCCCTGCCGAGGCGCCTGCTGTTTGAGGACGATCAGGTGACCTGCGCCGAGGGC
>JAISFK010000286.1 GCA_031263625.1 Clostridiales bacterium | reverse complement strand
GAAGCGAATCATCCAGGACGCCAGGGACAGGGGGATGCTCATAGACGCGACGTATGGCAGGCGCACGCGGGCGGTGCTGATAACGGACAGCGACCACATCATTTTGTCGGCCGTGCAGCAGGATACGGTGGCGAACCGCCTCATGGCGAAGGACGCCGATCGCGACGCCGAGCAGGACAGGCTCGCGTATGACGACGCCGATGCGGAAGCGGCCGAGGATGAGGACGAGGCATAAGCATGGGCAAAGCATGGGCAAGGCATAGGCAAGGCATGGCATGGGCAGTGCATGGGCAGTGCATAGGCAGAGCCACAGTTCCGAGGCCGGCCGCAGGGGACGGCGTTTATAGCCGTGCCGCAACGGCGCAAGCTGAAACGCGAGGGCGAGGGCGAGTGGCGCGGGGCGGCCAAGGGGCGAGGATAAGGTTGTTGCCGCGAAAAGCGCCGTGTGCTATACTATACTCGTGTTCGATTGGAAACTCCGACCGCAATTTGCGATCGGACAGAGGAAACGAGCATTACTGACTCGCGTTAACGGAAAATTCAAATGCTCGTCAGTATATTTATGCGTAACACTATACTTTTCGGGGATGTGACTAAAGAGATGGCGGACAGGCAATATTTGGCGCCGGAGGAAATCGCGGGCGCGGCGCTGGCGGCGGCCGAAGCGAAGGCGGCGGCGCCCGCGCGCAGGCTCCTGCCGCTGGGCTTCATGGCGGGCATGTTCATAGCGCTGGCCGCGCAGGGCTCCAGCATGGCGGCGCACAACCTGCTGGCGCGGCCCGAAACTTACGGGCTGGGGCGCTCCGTGGTCGGCGTCACGTTCGGCACGGGGCTGATGCTGATCATGATCGCGGGCGGCGAGCTGTTCACGGGCAACTGCCTGATGTTCCAGGGCGTGCTCCAAAGGCGGTTCTCGCTGGGGGCCATGCTGCGCAGCTGGGCTCTGGTGTATCTGGGCAATTTCGCCGGCGCCCTGTTCGTCGTCGGCCTCGTGGGCGCCAGCGGCCTGCTGAACAGCAGCGGGGGGCAGCTGGGCGCCGTGACGATAGCGATCGCGGCCGGGAAGACCGAGCTGCCGTTCTGGCGGGCGCTCGCGTCGGGCATACTGTGCAACCTCCCCGTGTGCGGGGCGGTGTGGATGTCATACGGCGCGAAGGACATCGCGGGCAAGCTCGGCATCTGCTTTTTCCCCGTCTGGCTGTTCGCGGTGTCCGGCTTCGAGCACTCGGTGGCGAACATGTATTTTGTCCCGGCGGGCATGCTGGCGGCCCAAAACCCCGCCTGGGCGGCCATGCCCGGAACCGCCGCCGGCGCGAGCCTCGCCCGCCTGAACTGGGGCGGCTTCCTCGCCGGCAACCTGCTGCCGGTGACGATTGGCAACATCCTGGGCGGCGCCCTCGTCGTCGGCGGCGTATACTGGTTCTGCTATATTGACGAGCATTTGAATTTGCCATAAGCGCGGTCAGCAATACTCGTTTCCCCTGTCCGACCGCAAATTGCGGTCGGAATTTCCATCGGAATTTTCAATCGAGCACGAGTATATTTTCGGGACGCGGCAGTCGGGCCGACTGCCGCGCCCGCGACTTACCACGTCCACGACGAAAACAGGCGCAGGCCGTCCGAGTAGCCGACGCTGACAGGCAGGCCGGACAGCACGGGGTAATACAGCGCGAACAGCAGCGCCGTCGCCGCGAGGTAGGCGACCGCCGCCTTTCTCGGCAGCACCCGCGCGTCCGCCAGATCCTTCATGACGTACACGATTGAGAATATCACGAACGGGACTGCGGAAAAGTAGTGGTATATGAACGTCGCCCGCGATATGAATATCCACGGGCAGTATTGGAACAGGAAGCCCGCGAACACGGGCGCCATGTGGCGGTCCCCCTTCTTGCAGGCGATGATCAGCGCCGCGGCGAGGCAGGGGATGCCGACCCACCAGACCAGCGGGTTGCCGAACGACGATATGCCGGCCTTCATGCCGGCTTCCAGCCCCGTCGCCATGTAGTACCAGATCGGCTTTGCCATGATCGGCCACGACCACCAGGCCGACTCGAACGGGTGCGTGTCCTTGAGCGTGCTGTGGTAGTCGAACATGGACGCCTGGCTGTCCAGCATGGTTTTGAACAGCCCGCCGCCCGCGCCCGGAACCTTTGTGTACGGCGCGTATGACAGCAGGTATATGGCGCCGGGGACTGCCACGAAAAACAGCAGGCAGAAGCCCAGAAGCGCGGCAAGCCTAGGCGGGCCGGACAGGCTTGGCAACTTGAGCAGCTTGGGATGCTTGAGCAGGCCAAGCAATTTAGGCAACTTGGACAAGCCGGGCAGCGTAGACAATGTGGACGAGCCGGGCGCCCTGGGCAGCTTGGGCTGCCTGGGCGGGGCGGGCGGGACGTGGAGGCCGGGCGATCCGGGCGAGCCGGAAAAGAGTCCCTGACTCGGCGCGCTGCCCGCGCTTTGGGCGGCCTGCGGGCTTTGCGCGCCGCGCTGGCGGGCCGAGCCGGGGGAGCGGGCCGAGCCGGGCGCAAGCCGGCGGCTTGGGCCGTCCGCGAGCCAGCCGAGCAGCTCCTCCGCGCGCGCGACGAAAAATAGGA
>JAISFK010000285.1 GCA_031263625.1 Clostridiales bacterium | reverse complement strand
AGGAAGCGCCCCGCCCGCCATGCATGCGGGGCGTCTGGCAAGGCAGGCTCGCGGCTCCCGTTGCGCGGCGCATTTATCGTCAGCGATGGATAGCGTTGGGATTGTCCCCGCCGCCGACTTCGCGGCGCCGGGGACAGCCAGCACTATGGGCTTCGCCCGACCATATTTCGCGGCCGCTGCCGCGCACGGCACGCGCGAGCGGCGCCGCGCCATAAAGCGGCGCCCATATCTGACAAGGGATGGCCTGATGGCCTGTCTGTGCCGCCAGATGACCAATCGCCAGCTGGGAAGCTAGTCACGCCATGCGTTGCCTGCCTTTGCCTCGCTTGCGGGGCCGCCGCCACAGGCTGCCCCCTCCTGCCTGTTTGTAAGGCTAACTTCCACCCGCCTGTTTGTAAAGGCAACTTCCACCCTTGACGCCTTGGGGGGTGGAACTTCGGATTTCAATTGAACGCCACTTGATTTGCGCTAGGCCGATAAGCTGCGGATCTTGACAGCGTTGCCGCGGCTATATAAAATAGAGCACATGAATCGCGTTGCGGCGCGGCAATCTCGCGGCGGCGCGGCAAACAGTCTTATCCGAAGGGACGGATCGCAAATGGATGCGGATATGGGTACGGATGTCTTGAACGGTTTCAGCCCACTGACTGCCGGGGCGGCGGCGCAAATTGCGGAGGCGCACTCCACGCCGGCATATATATACGACGAGGCGCTGATCATAGAGAAGTGCCGGGCGGTGTTGTCCATGCCTAACGCATACGGCCTGACCGTCCGGTACGCCATGAAGGCAAACTCCAACAGGACGCTCCTGCGGCTGATCGCGGGGCAGGGCCTGCACATCGACGCCAGCTCCCTGGCAGAGGCGAGGCGCGCCCGCATGGCAGGGATCCCGTGCGGCAAGGTGCTGCTCACGACGCAGGAGCCGCTCGCGCGCGAGGACGAGGCGCGCGAGCTGAGGCGCATGATGCTGGACGGGCTGAAATACAACGTGTGCTCGCTGCGCCAGCTGTCGCTGAGCGGGGATTTTGCGGCAGAGCGCGGGATGGAGCTGTCAATCAGGATACACCCCGGCGCCGGGGCAGGGGAGTCGGCCAGCCGCAACACGGGCGACCACTACTCGTGCTTCGGCGTCCACAGGAACGACATCCCGAAAGCGCTTGCGCTCGCGGGCGAAAAGGGCCTGAAATTCGCGCAGGTGCATGTTCACATCGGTTCGGGCGGCGACCCCGAAAAATGGCGCCAGAACATCGACGCCGAGCTGGGATTTGTGGAGGAGTGCTTTCCGGACGCGACGTCGGTGAGTTTCGGCGGCGGCCTGAAGGAGGCGCGCATGCCCTCGGAGGCCGCCGCGGACATAGCGCAGCTTGGCGGCTACGCGAAGGCGCGGGTGGAGGCGTTTTATCGCAGGACGGGGCGCAAGCTGAAAATTGAGATCGAGCCGGGCACGTTCATCATGGCGAACGCGGGATACGCCATCACGACCGTGCTGGACAAAAAAGACACGGGCGAGGCCGGCTTCCGCTTCATCGTGGTGGACGGCGGCATGGAGATCAACGCGCGCCCGCTCATGTACGGCTCGCAGCACCCGTTTTACGTCGTCTCAAAGGACGGGCGGTTGCTGTATTCCGACTTTTTCGTCGGGGCGGCGGGCGGCCGCGCCTGCGGTGGCGATGGCAGTGGCGCCAGCGGGCGTAGCGGCGAGAGCGATGGCGGCGAGGCGGGCAGTGGCGAGGGCGGCGGGAATGGCAATGGCGCGGGCGAGCGCGCCTGCGGTGGCAAGGGCGATGGCAACGGGAACGGCAGCGGTGCGCATGGCGGCGCTGGCGCGTACAGCGCCGTGATCGTCGGCAGGTGTTGCGAGAGCGGCGACTCGCAGTGCCTGGACAGCCAGGGACTGAGCTACGGGCGCAGGCTGGCGGAGCCGGAGTTCGGCGACTACGTCCTGATTGGCGGCGTCGGGGCGTACTGCTCCGCGATGGCGCCGTTCAACTACAACTCGCACGCGCAGATCCCGGAGATACTTCTGCGCCGGGACGGCCGGCAGGAGCTGATCAGAAAGAGGCAGACGCTTGAGCAGATCGTGGAAAACGAAGCATAGCATATGAGGCGCAGCAGCGGCAACAACAGTAGCGGCAGTGGCGGCAGTGGCGGCGGCAACAGCAGCAACAGTAGCGGCGGCAACAGCATCGGCGGCAACGGCAGCCGGATTGTAATAGGGGGCCGCTCCTTTGCGCTGATACGCTCCAGGCGCAAGACGACGGCAATCCACATAAGGCGGGACGCCTCGCTTGAGGTGCGGGCGCCGATGCGCGCCCCGGAGGCCGCGATCGAGCGCTTCGTGCTGTCAAAAAGCGCGTGGATAGGCAGGCATTTGGAGCGGATATCGGGGCAGGCCGCGCGCAAGCGGGATTTTTCGCTGGACTACGGCGACTCCGCGCTCCTGTTCGGCGCGGAGCATACGATAGTAGCGGCCGGCGCCGCGCCGCGCGCGCGAAAGAGCGTTGCGGGCGCGGAAGCGAGCTTGTGCGCCGGCGCGAAAGCAGGCGCGGGCCCCAGCGCGGATGGCGGTTCGGCAACAGGCGCCGTGGTCGGATCGATAGCCGATGCGGAAGCCGGATCTGGAATTGGCGCGGCGGCCGGATCGGGATCCGGCGCTGATGCTGGCTCGGAAACGGGCGCGGTCGGCAATTCGGGATTCGGCGCGGAAGCCGGATCGCGGGGCAGTGCTGGTGCCGGAGCGAGAGCAGACGCTGCGAGCGTGGCGCAAACGGGCGAGAATGGCAGATCGGGATCCGGCGCGCTCGCAACAGGCGCCGTCCCCGTTGGCAGGGGGCTCGGTGTCGGCGACGGCTGCGTCATTGTGCCTCCGGGCCTCGCGCCCGACGCGATAAAATCCGCGCTGATCAGAATATACAGGCGGCTGGCCAAGCAGAGCCTTAGCGAGCGCCTATGGGAATACGCCGCGCTGATGGGCGTGTCGCCCGCGTCTATGAGGATTACGGGCGCGAAGACGCGATGGGGCTCGTGCTCCGGGAAAAACAGCATAAATTTCTCGTGGAGGCTGATCATGGCGCCAAACGACGTCATCGACTATGTCGTCGTGCATGAGCTCGCCCATATCAGGCAGCACAACCACTCGCCCGCGTTCTGGGCGGTCGTGGCCAAGTACATGCCGGACTACAA
>JAISFK010000246.1 GCA_031263625.1 Clostridiales bacterium | reverse complement strand
CGATCTGGATGACGCCGTGCGATTTCGGCGGCCTCGCCATGCTGCTCACCTCGCGCTGAAAAATTTGTTTTGGTTTTGGGAAAAAAGTTCGCGCCTATTGCCCAGCGCGGTCAGCATCGCAGAGGCCCCGAGGAATCCGGCCCCCCTCCCCGCGCCGCGCCCGCCGCCCCGCCGCGCTCCCCGGCGGCCTGCCCGCCCTGCCGGTTGCCGAAGCCGCCGTCCTCGCGCGCGGTCTTGCGGTCGTGGCACTGCTTGCACAGGCTCTGGAGGTTGCCGGCGTCGAAGAACCTGCCGCGGTCGCCCCTGTGCGGGATGACATGGTCAACGGTGTCGGCCATGGCGGCAAGGCCCATGCGCCCGCACTCCGCGCAGAGAGGGTTCGCGGCCAGGTGCGCCGCCCTCATCGCCTGCCACCGCGCCAGCCCGTACAGGGCGCGCCCCGGATCCTCGCGGCGCCTGCGCCAGTCCCGCGCCCGCCTGCCAGCCGCGGCCTCCGCCGCGTGGCGCTCGCACCTGCCCCGCCCTTCCGGCGACGCGAGCCCCGCGCAGCCGGGGACGCTGCACGGCCTCCTCGGTTTCATCGGCATGCCCCTCGCCTCCCATATGCCAAGGCCGCCCCGTTCCCAGCGGGGCGGCCCCGGCCTCTCGCCTCTCGCGGCGGCAGCGTCGCGCCGGGCCATTGCCGACGATACAATATTACCATGAAAAACGGCCACTTGCGGACACTCTTTCAGTCCGGGCAATTGAACTTCGCGATGCGGCCGTTTTTGGAGAAGCCCTCGCCCAGGCTGTCCAGCCCGCGGTTGCGGATGTTCTTGCACTGGGACACGCTGTAGTGCTCCCGCTCCGATATCCGCGCCCACCGCAGGCCCGACATGTGGAAGTCGTACACTATGCGTTTCTGCTGGAGCGGCAGCTTGCTCAGCTCTTGCAATACAGCCGCTTTCAGGGCGGCAAAGCTGTCAATTCGCGCCCTCAGGTCGCGCATTGCCGCGCGGGCCCCTTCGGGCACATTGAGCGCGGCGGATTCGGTCGGCCTTGATATTTTGCGCCTGCCCCGCGGCATGCCGTCCAAGGCCCTGCCGCCGCCGAACGCGCAGTATATGTCCTCAAAATCCTGCAAAATGCGCCTGTAAATCGCTATTTCGCCGTCAATATCGCGGCAAAACAGCAGGATTTTTTTTGTTTGCCAGCGCTCCATAAAGGCCCCTCCCGTATTCTGCTATTCTGCTTGCCGCCCCATTATGCACGATGCCGCGCGCAATTCAAACGGGCGCTTGTTCCAGAACTTCGAGGATATAGTCCAGAATGCGCGTGTCCTCTCCGGGCGCGAATAGGGCAAAGCGCTTGAAGCTCAAAAAGGTATAGGCGGCATTGGCCTTTTCCTTCGCGCTTAAATCCGCAAAATCGCGATTTTTGGGCCATTTTTTTGGCTTGTCCTTTGCGCCCTCCGTGCCCTCTCTGCCCTCTCCGTCCTCTTGCCCTTCCTCGAAGCCGGCGGGCGTTTCCGGGTACTCCCTCGGCTCAGTGCGTGGCTGCTCAGTGCGCGGCGGCTCCGTGCGTGGTTGCTCATCGTGTGGCTGCTCTGTGCGTGGCTGCTCAGTGCGCGCCTGCTCTTTTGGGGCGGCGGGCGCTTTTTCCCCCGCGTTTTTGAAGTCTTGCCGCGCTCTTTCTTCCTCTCGCTCAATTCGCGCAATTTCGCGATATAGCTCCGCGTCCGCGGCGTCCCCAATGCCGGCCGCGTCGGCCGCGTCGGCGCTGCCGGCGCCCCTCGGCGCGGCTTCCTGCTTCCGCTCCCTGACGTCGCTGAGTGACAGCCCGCCCTTTTCCCTCAGCTCCGCCGCGGCCTCCCGCTGCGCGGCCTCGCAAAGGCCGCTCAGCTCGTATGCGGCCGACACGCCGATATTGCCCGCCCTGAACTGCTCCGCAAGCTCGGGCAGGAGGTTATGGGATATCGCGCTCAAACGGGCAACCTGCGTGGCGGAGGCGCTGAGGGCTTCCGCCACGAGATCGCGGACGCGCCCCGGCAGCCCGTCCCGCTTTTTCAGGGCCGCGAAATGCCCGTGCAGCTCCTCCGCCTGTTTCATCTTCTCCCAGTCGCTGAGCTCGCGGGCCGTGCTGTTGGTCATGATCAGCAGTATGCGCTCCTTGAGCTCGTCGCGCTCAGCCCGCACCACGCAGGGGACGTGCGCGTATTCGGGCTTGCCCTCCGCGACAAGCTCAAGGCAGGCAAGGCGGCGGCGGTGCCCCGCTATGATTTCAAATTTGCCGCCCTCGGCCGGCCTTACGACGAGGTTTTGCAGCACCCCGAACATTTCTATGGAGTTTTTAAGCTCCGCGATGCTGCCCGCGGAGTAAAAGTTGTCTTTTGAGGGCTCAAGGTCGCCTATGTCTATCGGCAGGGCTTTGAGCATGGGGCGGGGCGCGGCCTCCCGCCCGTCAGCGGCGGCGGCCCCGTCCTGCCCCGCCTGCAGTGACGCCCCGCTTAAAAGCTGGCTTATATTGAATTTTCCCGCCATGGCTATTTGCCCCCTTTCGCGCCCGATGTGTCCGAATCGGACGTTCCGCCAAGGTATTCGCTGACAAGCGCGAGGTAGTCCCGCGCCGCCCCGCAGCGCGGCGAATACTCGACGATCGGCGTGTTCGCGAAAGTCGATTCGTCCACCTTTTCCGTGCGCCGGATATGCGCGCCGAACACGGGGTAGTCCCTCTGCGCCCGCAGCCACGCCTCGCCCTGCCTGCACACCTCGTTGTTTTGGTACGATGTGACAAAGCACCCGCGGAGGGCGAGATCGGGGTTCAGGTCCTCTCGTGTGCTGTCAATCTGCTCTTTCAGCTCCGCCAGGCCGTCAAAGGCGAACTTGTCAATCTTTATCGGCACCAGTGCGTCATGCGAGGCCGCGAGCGCGTTGATGGTGCTTATGTTGAGGTCGGGCGCGCAGTCGATGACGCAATAGTCGTATTCGCCCGCCACGCGGCCGAGCGCCGCCCGCAGGCGCGTCTGCTGCGGCCGGGCCGCGTCGAGCAGCGCTTCGAAATTCGCCTTGAGCAGCGACATGTTGGCGGGGATGATGTCAAGCGTCCCGTACTGCGACGGCGCTATTATTTCCTCCATGTCCGGCTCCCGCTCCGTGAGGATGTCCGCGACGCTCGGCCTGTCGTACCCGTGCAGCCCGAACATTTTTGATATGTTGCCCTGCTTGTCGTTGTCCACGAGCAGGACGCGCTTGCCGTGCCTAGTGGCCAGTATGTGCGCGATGTTTGCGGCGGATATGGTCTTTGCGACGCCGCCTTTGAGGTTGATTATGCTGATTGTTCTCATGCCCTCTCGGCCCTCCTTTCCGTTATGCCCCTGCTGTTCGCCTGTTCCACGCGGCGGCGGCCGTTTCCATGCTCTGGATCGGCTTCGTGTACCCGTGCGGCCCTCTCGCGCCGCAGCGCCCGCACTCCGCGAGCCACCCGTCGTTCACGGAGGGGCGGGCCACTGTGAACTCGCCGCTGAAGCTCGTTATCACCTGCTCGGTGGGAACGTGCGTCTCCCTTGCGAAAACCGCGCTGCCGCCGCAAAACGGGCAAGGCCCCAGTTTATCCATTTTCCGCGCCCTCCGCTTCGCCGGAGCCAAAATCCATCTGCCAGCCTGTTATTTCGCCCGTTTCCGGGTCAACCGCGGGCGGCGGGCCGGCGTCTTGCTCCCCGAATAGCTCATGGGCTGCGCCTAAGCCCCTCCCGAGCCCCATTGACTTGCTGAGCCTCGCAATCAGCTGTATTTCCTCCGCGTGCCTCTCGTCGCCATGCAGATGGCTTGGGGCAATAATCGCTTTAAGCTCAAGGCCGATTTTGCAGGCGAGGGCAAAGCTGCCGCCGCCCGTCTCGCGCTTGTGGAAGGTGAGGTAGTCCGGCTCGTCAAGCAGCGGCTTGATGTAGTCCCCGTTGACGCTGTATATGCTCCGGCCGTCCGGGAAAAGCCAGTAGCTGTTCCCGAACCACCCGATGCTGGT
>JAISFK010000193.1 GCA_031263625.1 Clostridiales bacterium | reverse complement strand
CCGCCAGCTCGATGATCTTGTCCGCCACGGCGCCCTTGCCGACCGCCGTTATCACCGGCGCGCTTCCCTTGTCCGCGTCATATTTTAAGGCTATTGCCCGTTTGCCCGCTTTGCCGCCCCGGCCGTCACGGCTATCCCTGCCGTCCCTGTAATGCTGCGCCATGGCACGTCCGCACGCTCCCGTCGTATTTTTGCCCGCATCCCTGCGGCATGGCATGTCGCGTTGCCTGCATGCGTTGGCGCCTGCATGCGCTGGCGCTTGGCATGTGCCGGCGACTGCATGTTCCTGAGCCGGCGCGCCTTCTGGCGCCGTGCGCTCCGGCATATGCTGCAACCTGCGGCGGCGTCACGCCCGCCCATCCATGCCCCGCTCTGGCGGCGTCACGCCCTGATGTCCACGCCTCGGCGGCCGCCCGCGCGAATGGCGGAGGCGCTCGCCCGCGCGGCCTGAAGGCTGCCCGCCGGAGCGCCGGCTTTTTGCCCCGCCGCCGCGACGGCCCTCGCCGCCAACGCCGATGCCGACGCCTGCTGCTGCCGCTGCGCGGCCCGCGTTCCCGCGCGCCTGGCGTCTCTCGCGTCCCTGGCGTCTCTCGCGGCCCTGCTGGCGCTGATGGCCGGGGGCCTCGCCGCCTCTTTCAGGCCGCAGGATATGCCCCCCACCTTGAACCCGGCCTCGCCTATGCGCTCGCCGAGCTTGTCCGTTATGCCGCCCAGATAGTCTTTCACGCCCCTGTTGGACACGGCTATGTCGATGTCAACCAGCCGATCGCTCACGCTCATGCCTATGCTGACCATGCCCAGCGACTCCGTTTCGAGGCTCAAATCGACGCTCAGATCTCCGTCGGCCCTCTTGCCCGCCGCGCCCCGCCGCCGCTCCTGGACAAACACGGTCAGGCTGGACGGCTTCTGGTTGTACAGGAACGGTATCTGGAAGCACAGCTGGTTTTTGCTGAGCTGTTCCTGCGCGCGCATATTGTCCTTCATGGACGATATGATCCGCGATATGGGATCGTCCTGCTTCAGCCCCATTTTCAGCAGCCGGCTCTCCAGCTGCGACAGCCTGCCCCTGATATCATTATATATATCGGAAACTGACGCGCCTTCCTTGAGCGCTTTTAGGCTCGCCGACGGAAGAATTTCCCGGATGGAGCGCAAATCTTTCAGCAGCGCCCGGCCGGACGCGCTGTTCCACACGATCTCGCCCGCGTATGCCGCCATGCCTGCGGACGAGTAAAACGCGCCGCCGCTGGCGTATGCGGCCGTTGATGCGGCGGCCTGCGCGGCGGCCGAGGCGTCGCCGCCCGGATCCGCCTGCGCGCCGCCGGGCGGCCAGCCGGGCGCCCCAAATGCGCCGGGCGCGCCCGCCGGAAACGCCGCCTGCCGCCCGCCGCCCAGGATATACTGCGACAGCGCGTCCTCCAGCGACGAAAGTCCCTTGCCGAGCGAATACGTGTTGTCCATGACCTGCCTCGCGGCCGCCATGGCGTCGATGTCTTGCGGCACGCCGCCCTTGAGCATGCAGGCCAGCTGCTGCATGCCCATGTCCTTTATTTGCGCCACGGACGCGAGTATTTTTTCAAATATGCTCCCCAGCAGCGAGGAGTCGCCGCCGCCGTCGCTGCTACTACCAAGCCGCCCCGCTTCCGCGCCGGACAGCGCGTATTCGCCGGGGATCCCTGGCGCGCCGCCCTGCCCGTCCGAGCCAGCCTGCTCGCCGCCGCCCGCGCGCCCCGCGCCCTGCTGCGGCCCGTAGTCCCCGGATAGGCCCCATTCCCCTCTGCCGGCGCCACTGCCATGGCCGCCGCTGCCGTCGGAGCCGCCGTCCACGCCCCGGCCCGCGCCCGCGTTGCCGCCCGCGCCTCCCGCACTGCCTGCGGCGAAAGCGCCGGCACCGGCTCCGGGCGCGCGGCCTCCCGCAAGGCCGGGCTCGGAACCCAAGCCTGCGGCAGGCCATTGCGCGCCGCCCTGCCCCGGCTGGGCGCCATTGCCGCCGCGCCATGGCTGCGGGAACCAGCCGCCCGCCGCGCCCGCGCCCGCACGGCTGGCGGGCTGCTCGCCCGCGAGCGCGGCGCCGTCTTTTCTCATGCCGTTTATGCGCGCATCCGACACGTCCGCGTCCTGCTTTTGCAGCGCTGTTTTTTCGCCGCGCGAGGACTTCGCGGCCGCGGCGATGCCCGGCGCCTTTCCGGCCGCGCCTCCACGCGGGCCGCCGCCTTGGCCAGCCGCCGCCCCGCCGCGCGAGCCGCCGCTCTGGCCCCTGCTGCCAGAAGCTGCGCCACCAGATTCGCCCCTCTGCCTTTTGCTGTCGGCGCGCTCCCTCTCGATGGCGGCTTCCTGCGCCCGGCTCTCAAGCTCGCTCTTTATCCTCGCGGCGCTGGCGTATGCGGAGCGCGCGCTTTTTGCGCGCTCGATGGACGATTTCAGCAGCGAGGCCAGCGTGAGCGTGGGCGTGTCCTCCAGCGGCGCGCCCCTGCCGTACAGATATGCGCTCGCCTCGACGAAGCCGGCGTCCCTCGCCGACGCCGCTATGGCGCTGAGCGAGGCGTTCGCGAGGTACATGCCGGCGACAGCCGCGCGAGTGACCGGCATGTTGTTGGCGGCAAGCGCCCTGGCGGCGTCAGCGCAGTCCTGCGCCTCCTGCGAAGCCTGCGCTTGGGGCGCTGGGGGCGCCGCTGGCGAATCCTGCGCTGTGGGCGACTGCTGCGCCGAAGATGCCTGCTGCGCGGGCGCTGCGAATGAATCTTGTGTTGCTAATGCCTGTTGCGCGGGCGCGACCTCTTGGCCGGGCTGCGCAACAGTCGCGGTTGCCTGGGCAGGTTGCGCGGGCGCTGTCGCCTGTGCGGGCGCTGCCGATGAATCTTGTGCCGCTTGCGCCTGTTGCGCGGGCGTCGCCGCTTGGGCAGGCTGCGCAGGCGCAGCAGCTT
>JAISFK010000124.1 GCA_031263625.1 Clostridiales bacterium | reverse complement strand
AAGCCGGACAGCGTCGCCGTCGAGCAGCTGTATTTCAACAGCAACGCGAAGACGGCCATCATGGTGGCGCAGGGGCGCGGCGCCGTTTTGCTGGCCGCCGCGATGCGCCGCGTCCCCATCGCGGAGTATACGCCGCTCCAGGTGAAGATGGCGGTGACGGGCTACGGCAGGGGCGACAAGGCGCAGATTCAGCAGATGGTCAAGGCCATACTGAACCTCCGCGAAACGCCCAAGCCGGACGACGTGGCGGACGCGCTGGCGGTGTCGATCTGCCACGCGCACTCGCACTTGCTGAACAGCTACATGTGACAGGGGGCGGGGGCAGGCCGATTGGCTGGAGGATGCGGCGCGCGGGGCAGCAGCAGCCGCGGCGGCGCGCTCGCGCCTGATGGCAGATTGCAAAGGAATCGCAAATGTACGCATATATTAAAGGAAAACTGGAAGCGAAGGCGGCGGACTATGTCGTCGTGGAGGCCGCGGGCGTCGGCTACAGGATATTCACGTCCGCGAACACGCTGGCGTCGCTGCCGAGCGCGCCGCAGGGCGCCGATCCGGCTGCCGCCGATCCCGCCGCTGGCGAGGCGGGGCAAGGCGGCGCAGGCAACTCCGGAGGCATGGGTGACGCAGGCAATGCGGGCGGCATGGACGGCACGGGCAACGCTGGAGGTACGGGAGGCGCCCGCGAGTGGGGCGGCGGCCGCGCCGTCAAGCTGCACACGCGGCTCATGGTCAAGGAGGACGCCCACACCCTCTACGGCTTCCTGACGCAGGAGGAGCTGGGCATATTCGACATACTGCTGACAGTGTCGAAGGTCGGCCCGAAGGTCGCCCTCGCCCTGCTGTCCGCGATCACGCCGTCCCAGTTCGGGCTTGCGGTCCTGACGGAGGACTACGGGGCGCTGACGCGCGCGCAGGGCGTGGGGAAGAAGCTCGCCCAGACCATCGTGTTTGAGCTGAGGGACAAGCTGAGCAAGTCGCAGCTTGTCGCCCAGGGCGCCAGGGCGGGCGCCGCCGGGGGGGCGGCGGGCGCCGAGAGCGCCGCCGAGCGCGGGAAATTCTCCGAGGCGGTGAGCGCCCTCATGATCCTGGGCTACAAGGCCGCAGACGCGAACCGCATGGTGTCGGCGTCATACGAGGACGGGCTCGACATCGAGGACATCATCAGGAACGCGCTGTCGAGCGCCGGAAAACAGCAATAGCGATAAGGAAAGGGATAGGTAAGCGGCACTAAGGAATGGGCATATACTGACGAGCATTTGAATTTTCCATTAACGCGAGTCAGTAATACTCGTTTCCTCTGTCCGACCGCAAATTGCGGTCGGAATTTCCAATCGAACACGAGTATAATAAGGAAGCGGCATAAGGAAGCGGCACAATAAGGAATGGGCATAATAAGGAAGGGGCACAAGGAGGAGGCGCAGCGCATGAAATACCTCAGATACGAGAAGGACGGCAGGGCGAGCTACGGCCTGCTGCAGGGCGACGGCAGCGTCCGCGAGATAGCGGGCGACCTGCTCGGCGAGTTCGAGCCCACGGGCAGGGAGCTGCCGCTTGGCTCCGTGAAGCTGCTCGCGCCGGTGTTTCCGCCCAACGTCATAGCCATCGGCCTGAATTACAGGGACCACGCCGCGGAGAGCCGCGCCGCGCTGCCCCAAAGGCCGCTGATATTCCTGAAGGCGACCAGCTCGGTGGCGGCGCACGGCGAGCCGATACGCCTGCCGGCCGAGGCGCCGGGCGAGGTGGACTACGAGGCGGAGCTGGCCGTCGTCATCAAAAAGACCGCCAGGGCGGTCGAGGCGGCCGACGCCGGCGAATACATCCTCGGATACGCCTGCGGCAACGACGTGAGCGCGCGCGACTGCCAGATGCGGCTTGACTCGCAGTGGGCCCGCGCGAAGTCGTTCGACACGTTCTGCCCGATCGGCCCCTGGATAGAAACGGAGCTGGATCCGGGCCGCCTCGCCATACGCTCGAAGGTCAACGGCAAGATCATGCAGGACGGCAGCACCGCGGACATGGTCTTTTCCGTGAGCGAGCTGGTCAGCTACTGCTCAAAGAACATGACCCTGCTGCCCGGAACCGTGATCATGACCGGGACGCCCAACGGCGTCGGCTTTGCCAGAAAGCCGCCCGTGTTCCTGCGCGCGGGGGACGTCGTGGAGATCGAGATCGAGGGCATAGGCGCCCTGCGCAACCCCGTGATATAGGCGGCTCGGGAGCGATGGCGGCCGTATTTTTATCATATCGTACTGCGCTTGAAGTAATATATCCAAAGCCGAGAAAGAACCAAAGATTTTGGGCGGAATCTAAATTGAGAATAGTATGAGATATGCGAAAAAGGCTATGCGCTATTGGAGGATGCGCGAATATGAGCGCGTCTGTTCGGCTGTTGGCGCATGACCGATGGAAAGCCGGCATGGAAAGGGTTAGCCAGCCGCCATTGCCCAGTCCCTCGGAGCGAAAGCGGCGACGCCGAGCTTAAAGCGGATTTGCAAATACGCGGCTTTACGATGCCGGAGAACGGTGGTTCCCAAATGGTGTCGAGCAAACCCGATCAAAACATCAGTATTCGGCTCCGACCCGTGCGGCTTGGGCCATTATTTTTTGTTGCCCTTGCCCCCGGCAACGGGTATAATATTTATATAGTTTTCAGAGCTACCTTTGACGCGCATTTCAAGCACATATTCCAGATCGAGATTATTGCGCCAAAATAGTTCATAACGGGCTTTTGCGGCTGCCGCATATGGCTTGGCTCGTTCGTTGGCGGCTTGCCGCTGCGGGCTTTGCCGTGCAGGGCTGCTTGAGAAAAAACGCAGAGGAGTGTGCAAGATGAAGCTGGCCGCCCTGCCGACCGACCCGCTGTTTGCGAAGGCCGTGCGCGCAATATCGGAAAAAAGGCTGCTAAAGCCCGGCGACGCCGTTATCGCCGGGGTTTCCGGCGGCCCGGATTCCGTGTGCCTGCTGCACGTTCTGGCAAGGCTGCGCGAGCCGATGC
>JAISFK010000120.1 GCA_031263625.1 Clostridiales bacterium | reverse complement strand
ACTCGGCGGTCGCTATGCAGAAAGCCTGCACGCCCAGCCCCCTGCCGAAGTCCGTCAGCCCCTCGCCGGACGTCGCCGTGATGCCGACGGAGGCGCGCGGGAGCCCGGCCATTCGCGCGATATTGTCGCGCATGGCCTCCAGCCTCGGCGAGATTCTCGGCCGCGCGCACTCGATTGAAAACGAAAGAAACGCGAGCCGCGAGCCGCCCAGGTGCCGCATCGCCTCGCGGACATACGCCTCGCTGTCCGTGACGCCCTCGCCGAGGCACATGCGGTCGGCCGCCTCGCCTAGGACATTGACGCCGGTAAGCCCCGATATGGCGTTGCAGAGGGCGTGCAACACGACGTCCGCGTCGCTGTTGCCGTCCAGCGGCGGCGTGCCGTCGTCGAACAGGACGCCGCCGAGCAGCAGCGGCCTGGCGGCCGGCGCCCCGGCACCCAAAAACCTGTGCGAATCTTGGCCTATGGCGACCTTCAAATCCTCTGCTTCCCCCTTTTGCGCGAGCGCGCGAGAGCGCGGCAGCCAGCCATTCAGCGCCGCGCAACGCGGGCGCCTGGCGCCTGACGTCCGAAGCGTCTGAAGCGTCCGAAGCGCCTGAAGCCAAGCCTCAGCCGGCCCGCTATTTTGCGGCGCGGCGGAGCGCGTCCCTGCGCCGCCGCGCCAGTATTTCCTTTGCCACGTCCAGATCCCTGGGCGCCGTCACCTTGATGTTGTCGTATGAGCCGCGCACTATCCTCGCGCGCGCGCCAATGACCTCGGCGAGCGCGACGTCGTCCGTCGCGGCCAGCCCGCTCCGGCTCGCGGACTCAAGCGCCGCGACCAGAATCTCCCGCCTGAACGCCTGCGGCGTCTGCGCCGCCCACAGCGCCTCCCTGTCAAGCGTATGCTCGATATGCCCGTCGCGCACGGCCTTGATCGTGTCCGTGACGGGCACGGCCACGCACGAGGCGCCAGCCTCTGCCGCCGCGCCTATCGCCGCGCAAATGGCGCTCGGCTCGATGAACGGGCGCGCGCCGTCGTGCACCGCGATCAGGCCATAGGACGGATCCGAGGCCGCGACGCCGCAAGCCACGGATTCCTGCCGGCTGCCGCCGCCCGGAACGATACTTACGGCCTTCCCGGAAGCGTTTTCCGGCGCCACAAGCGGAAGGATGTCGCGCTCGCAGAACCCAATGTCGCCCCGCGCGACGACGAGCACGATTTCGCCGACGGGCTCGGCCCTCGCGAAAGCCTTTAGCGCCATTGCCAGAATGGGCTCCCCGTCCAGCAGCATGAACTGCTTTTTGACGCCGCCGCCCATCCTGAGCCCGTCGCCCGCAGCGACTATCACGGCGCTTGCCATGCTCGCCGGATCGCGCGCACAGGCCGTTTCCGCCGCCATCCGCGCAGCCTCGTCCATCGGCGCTCCCAATTCAGCTGCCCCCGCCGCCGCCGGCGTTCCCGATTCCGCCCGCGACGGCGCTGTTGCCGGCGCCATTCACATTGCTGCCGCCGCCCATACCGTAGCTTCCGTTAGCCCCGCTGCCGCTCGCGCCGCCGTTTCCGTTGCTACTGCCTGCGATCCCGTTGCCGCCATTGCCCGCGCCGTATCCGTTGCCGCCGCCCGCGCCGCTGCCGCGGTTGCCAGTCCCATGGCCATTGCCCGTGCCCTGGCCGCTCGCGACGGCACCGCCGCTTGCGTACTTCCCCGCGCCGCCATTGCCGTTGCCCCAGTTCCCGCTGTTGCCGCTCGCGCCGCCTCCATTTCCGTTCCCGTTGCCCGTGCCGCCGTTGCCGCCATTGCCCGCGCCGTTCCCGTTGCCGCCGCCCGCGACGCCGTTGCCCCAGCTCCCGCCGCTACCGCCCGCGCCGCCGCCATTTCCGTTGCCCGCGCCGCCGCCGTTCCCGTTGCCGTCCGTTTTCGGCTTCGCGAAAATCATCCTGCCGGCGGCCGTCTGCAGCACGGAGGTCAGAACCACGGCCATCGTCTCGCCGACGCGCGACCTGGCGCCCTCGACGACCACCATCGTGCCGTCCGGCATGTACGCGACACCCTGGCCCGGCTCCTTGCCCTCCTTGACGATCTGCGCGGCGATGATCTCGCCCGGCACGGCCACCGGCTTAATCGCGTTGTTCAGCTCGTTTATGTTCAGCACCCTGACGCCTTGCACGGACGCCACCTTGTTCAGGTTGTAGTCCGTCGTCAGGATGGTGTAGCCGTTTTTCTGCGCGATGCTGACCAGCTCGGCGTCCACCTCGGCGCCCTCCGGCAGGGCGAGCTTCTCGATCGTCAGCTGCCTGTCCATCTCGGTCTGGATCGCGCTCAGCACGTCCAGCCCGCGCCGCCCCTTGCCGCGCTTGAGCGCGTCGGCGGAGTCGGCAATGTGCCGCAGCTCGGCGAGCACGAACTCCGGCACGATCAGCGGCCCTTCCAGAAAACCCGTGCGGACGATGTCGGCTATGCGCCCGTCTATGATCGCGCTCGTGTCGAGCAGCTTGGGGCTGCCGTCCCAGGCGCCGCCTGAGCCATGACCGGCGCCATGGCCGGCGCCATAGCCCACGCCCGCCAAGGCGCCAATGCCGGCCCCGGCGTATGCCGCGCCGATCTGGCCGGGGACAGCCCCCGCCCCGCCGCGCCGGAACGTCCCCGCGATGTCGCGGCACTTCCAGACGGCGATGGCAAGCCCTATGTACCCAAACAGGAAATTAACGCAGATGGTCAGCACGACGCCAACCCAGTTCAGCTTGGACAGCGGCAGCGTGATAAAAAAAGATATCGCGAGGCCGACGACAAGCCCCGCGCACGCAACGCCCACTTCAAATATCGTGAGGCTCCGCACGACTTTCTCCGCCCTGTCGTACAGCGAGCCGACCGCTCCGATGATAAAGCCGCCCGAAGCGAAAAAGACCGCCGCCAGGACGGCGCCCGCCAGGCAGCAGGCCAGCAAAAACAATTTGCCCTCCGCGTGGACGAGCGCGCGAAGCAATATAAACCTGAGCGTTGTAAAGCCCGTAAAGGCGCCAGTGGCAGACAACAGGACTTTAAGCGTAAGGTTCACGGCAAGCCTCCATTTCGACAAAGCATGCGCCAATGAATCCGGCCCGGCCAAATCGCGCCAGGCGCCCAGGTCACTCGTCGAGGCAGTGGACGCACTCGTCGATTATAAGCTCTATGTCCAGCTGATCCGCGTCTTTCGCCAAAACCAGCTCGCTGATCAGTATCTGCTTGGCGCTGTTCAGCATCTTCCGCTCGCCCGTTGACAGGCCCTTGCCCTTCTCCCTCAGCATCAGCGATCGGACGACGTCCGCCACCTCGTAGATGCTCCCGCTCTTGATTTTGACCATGTTCTCGCGATAGCGCTTGTTCCAGTTTGTCGTAACGTTGACAGTCTGCTCCCTCAAGATCTTCAGAACCTTTTCAATCTCCTCGGAATGAATGATCTCCCTGATGCCGATCCCCACGACATTCCCCGTCGGTATCATGACGCGCATGTCGCCCACCGGCATCTTCAGCACGTAGTAGTCCTGCTTGCCGCCCAAAAACTCGCGCTCCTCGATGGACTCAATGACGCCGGCTCCGTGCATTGGGTAAACAATCTTATCGCCGATACTATACATAATATCCTCCGACAAACCAATCCGATGATTTATGGAAACGCTATGGTGCAACAGAACAACGGAACACTGAATTGATCACGGCCACGAATTAGAATATTCAATTGCTCTTTGCCCCATTATACATGATTAAAATGGGAATGTCAAAGAAAATGTTACAGAAACGTTACATATTCTGAACCGCACGTGATATTGTCTCAGTGAACCGCACGTGATTTTGTCTCAACGTGAGGTTACGCTATAATCATCTTATTCTGAAAGAATGAGGTGATGACAATCAGGGGGATCGGATT
>JAISFK010000290.1 GCA_031263625.1 Clostridiales bacterium | reverse complement strand
GACGGCGAGCTTGGCGAGGACGGCAGGGGGCATGGCGAGGATGACGAGAGCGGCAGAGAAGGCGGCGGGCGCGCGGAGCCCGGCGCCGTGGCGGGCTTGGCGATTGACATAGGCACGACCTCCGTCAGCGCGCTGCTTGTCGATCTGCTGACGGGCGATCCGCTGTTGTCCGGCTCGTCGGCGAACAGGCAGATTCGCTACGGCGCGGACGTGATCAGCCGCATTATCGAAAGCGCCCGCCCAGGCGGCATGGAGCGCTTGCAGAGGGCTATCTGGCATGAAACACTGGAACCGCTGATACGCGGCGTGTGCCGCGAGGCGGGGGTCGGGCCGCAGAGCGTGCATCGCGTCGCCTTTGCCGCCAACACGACGATGACGCACCTCCTGCTGGGCGTCAGCGCCGAGAGCATACGGCTGGAACCTTACGTGCCGGCGTTTTTCAGTTGCGACGGCCTCTGCGGGGCGGATCTGCCCGGCGCGGCTGGGCCGGGCGGGAGCGGCGGTGGTGCGCGGGCGGCCGATATGCGGAGGCTTGGGGCGCCGCTCGCCGAGCCGCATAGAGCTGGCGCAACCGGCGTAGCTGACGCAACTGACGCACAGATTGCCGATATGCCGAGCGAGAGCGGCGGGGGAGCGGGCGCGCAGGCCGCAGATATGCGCGGTGCGGGTCTTGGCGGCGAAAGCCTGCATGGCGAAAACTCGCGCGGCATAAGCCCGCGCGACGCAGGCAGCGGCCGAGTTGCAGATATGCCGAGCGGGAGCGGCGGGGGTGCGCTGTTTCGTGCGGACGCCGAAATTTTGATCGCGCCGAGCATCGGCAGCTACGTGGGCGGCGACATAACGGCAGGCGTGTTCGCGTCCGGGATGCTCATGAGCGACGCGATATCGCTTTTCATAGATCTTGGCACAAACGGCGAGCTTGTCGTCGGCAACGAGGACTTTTTGCTGGCGTGCGCCTGCTCGGCCGGGCCGGCGTTCGAGGGGGGCGACATCAGCTGCGGCATGAGGGCCAGCGACGGGGCCATAGAGTCGTTCGGCGCGGACCCGGAAACGCTGGAGCCGTCTTACTCCGTGATTGGCGGCATGAAGCCGGCGGGCGTGTGCGGCTCAGGGCTGATTGACATCGTGGCCGCGCTGTTCCGGGCCGGCGCGATCGACGCCAGGGGGAGGCTCGCGCGCGACCACGCGAGGATACGCGCGGACGCCGGCGGCATGAGGCGCTTTGTCGTCGCGGAGCCGTCCCAGACGGAGACTGGGGCCGAGATAGCGGTGACGGAGAGCGACATAGACAACTTTGTGCGCGCGAAGGCCGCGATTTTCTCCGCGATCCGCACGCTGTTGCAGATCGCCGGCCTGGAGGCGGGCGAGATAGAGAATGCCTACATCGCGGGCGGCATAGGCAGCGGGATTAACATCGCGAGCGCCGTCGCGGTCGGCATGCTCCCGAACCTGCCGGAGGGGCGCTACAGATATGTGGGCAACACGTCGCTCATGGGAGCCTACGCGATGGCGACCTCGCGCGGGGCCGCCGCAAGCGTCGCCCGGATAGGCGGCGCGATGACGTATATAGAGCTTTCGTCCCATCCGGCCTACATGGACGAATTTATCGCGGCATGCTTCCTGCCGCACACGGACGCCTCGCTTTTCGCGGCGCCGGCCGCAGGCGCGTGAAGCTGCGGGGGCGGCCTGAGCGAGCAGGCGAACTCGGCGACCGGTGCAGGCGGCCGAGTTCGGCGGGCGAAACGGGCCGGCAGGGGAAATTGGTGGCTAAAGCAGGCGGCCGAAATCGGCGGTTTCGGCCGCCGCAAGCGGTCGCGCGGAAAGGACAGCCGCAAAATGGACGACACGGCCGAGCGCAAAAAAATCGTGAAAGCCACGGAGCCGATGAACGCGGCGCTGCAAGCCGCAGCACGGGGCGCCGCAACGCCGCGAGCCGCAGTGCCGAGAGCTGCGGCGCAGAGAGTCGCAGCGCCGAAGGCTGCAGCGCCGCGAGCCGTGACGCCGAACGCCATGGCGCCGTTCCTGCACTACGGCGCGCTCTACGGGGCGAAGGACGCGCTGGAGATCGAGGCCCGCTGCGCCGTCCCGTTTGACCGGCGGCGCCGCGCTTTCGCGCTGAGGATCATGGGCAGGGACTATTTTGCCAGCCACCCCGACTTCGCGCTGGAAAGTTGCGAGGCCGAAAGGCGTGAAATTACGAGTGGTGAGGCCGCAAACGGAGTGGACGCAGGCCGTGAAGTTGCGACTCGCGAGGCGGCAAGCGGAGTGGGCGCGGGACACGAGGCCGCGGGCGGTGTGGATGCGGGCCGCAGGGCTGCGGACGCCATGGAGAAGCTGCTTGCGCTGCGCTATCTGTGCGAGGGCGCGGCCGCGCCGTGGGGGGGCCGCATGATCTCGTATGGCGAGATCCCATGGGGGAATGTATATTCCAGCAATTTTCAGGGCCGCTGCGTGAGGCGCCTCGCCGCCGACTTTGGGAACGACGCCGCCGGCCTGGCCGCCGCGATGGCCGGCGAGCCGCGGCTTGAGGCGGAGCGCGTCAGCATGGGGGACATAGGGTTTCGCTTCGCTTTCATGCGCGGGCTTTACATGGCGGTGACGCTGTGGGAGGGCGACGACGAGTTTCCGCCGTCGGCGCAGATGCTTTTCAGCGACAACTTCCCGGCCGCGTTCACGGCTGAGGACACGGCCGTGGCGGCGGAGGTCGCGCTCGGCCGGCTCAGGGAGCTGAGAGCCGCGCCAAGGCCCGGTGGCCCGGCAACGTGACGGTTTGGCAATCAGTATATCATGGATTAGCGGAGGATAGCATGTGCCTTTCAAATGTCTATATGCTTTGCGGCAGCGGCGGGGGTGCAGCCGGGGCCGGAACCGTAGCCGGAACCGGAGTTGGATTCGTAGCCGGAACCGAAGCCGCAGTTGGAGCCGGGAATGGCGCCGGAGCTGCTGAGGGCGCGGGTTCTGGTTCGGTTTCTGGCGCAAGAGTGAGTGCAGGTTCGGTTTCAGGCGTGGGCGTAGCTTCGGGCGCGAGCCCGGGTTCGGGCGCAGGCGTGGGCGCAGATTCGGCTTCGGCTTCGGGAGCAGGCGAGCGAGAGCGGGAGCCGGCGCGCGAGCTGGTCTGCGAATACGCCACGTCGCTGCGCGTTTTCGAGGGCGGCGTCAGCGTGATCGACATAGCCGGCAACGAAACGACCGTGCCGGGCTCGATCCTGAGCGTGGACCTGATCAAAAACACTGTAGTGATCGACGGGAGGCGATAGGCGCCATGGCATACACAATAGCTGTCGCCGGCAAGGGCGGCACGGGAAAGACGACGCTGTGCGGGCTTTTGATAAGCGCCCTGTGCAGGGAGGGGAAGGGCCCAGTCCTCGCCGTGGACGCCGACTCGAACTCCAACCTGAACGAGGTCATGGGCGTCGCAGTCGAAAAGACGCTCGGCAGCGTGCGCGAGGAGATCAAGGGCGGCGACGGCATCCCCGCGTCCTCGTCGCGGGGCGACTATCTCGACGCGCAGTTCGACAGGGCGCTGATCGAGGACGACGACTTTGACATGCTCGTCATGGGCAGGACGCAGGGCACAGGCTGCTACTGCTTCGTGAACAGCCTGCTGAAGACGCGCATAGCCCGATTTTCCGGCAACTACAAGTACGTCGTGGCCGACAACGAGGCCGGGATGGAGCACCTCAGCCGGGGCGTGCTGCCCGGCGCCGACATGATCCTCATCGTGTCGGACTGTTCGAGGCGCGGCATACAGGCGGCGGCGCGCATCCGCGATCTGGTCGGCGAGCTGGACATGCGGCCTAGCGCCGTGCGGCTGATCATCAACAGGGCGCCGGACGGGGCGCCGGACGCCGGGGTGCTGGCCGAGGCCGCCGCGCATGGACTGGACGTCGCCGGCGTCGTCCCGCACGATCGGCTAGTGTACGAGTTTGACTGCGAGGGCAGGCCGACCGCCCAGTTGCCTGAGGAATCCCCGGCGCGGCAGGCGTTCGAGCGCATAATGCGCGGCGCGCTCGCGCTGTAGCGGAACGTTTTTTATAGCGGCAAAATAGCGACATGCAAAGGAATGTTTTGACATGGATAACAGCGCGAAGGCAAATATGACCCCGAACCCGACCTCGAATTTGGCCCCGAACCTGACCACGGTCGAGCAGATGGAGGCGGACGCCGCCAAGCTCAAGGAGCTGGCCTGCGCCGCCTGCGCGGAGACGTGGGACGACCGGAGGGCGAGCCAGCAGCCGCAGTGCGTGTTCGGCGAGAGCGGCATCTGCTGCCGCATCTGCTCGATGGGCCCCTGCCGGATCACGAAGAAGGCTTCGCGCGGCATATGCGGCGCGGACGCCCACGCGATCGCCGGGCGGCACTATCTGCGCATGGCCGCCGCAGGCTCGGCCGCGCACTCCGACCACGGCCGCGAGATAGCCCACGTCCTGCACATGGCGTCGCCGGACGGGAACTACCGCGTCCGCGACGAGCAAAAACTCCTGCGGCTCGCCGCGGAGTGGGGCGTGGAAACGGAGGGCCGCGACATATACGACGTCGCGCGCGAGGTGTCGGAGATCGGGCTTGCGGAGTACGGCAAGCCCTTCGGCAAGCTCCGCTTCCTCTCGCGGGCCACGAAGGAGCGCCAGGAGCTTTGGGAGAGGACGGGCGTGTCGCCGCGCGCCATCGACCGCGAGATCGCGGCGTCCCTCCACATGACGACCATGGGGAACACCGCCGACCCCGAAGCGCTCGTGCGCCAGAGCCTGCGCGTGGGCATGGCCGACGGGTGGGGCGGCTCCATGATGGGGACCGAGTTCACGGACATCCTGTTCGGCACGCCGACGGCCAGGGCGACCGAGAGCAACCTTGGCGTCTTGGAGAAGGACATGGTCAACATCATCGTGCACGGCCACGACCCGGCGTTTTCGGAAATGGTCGTGCTGGCCGCGGAGACAAAGGAGCTGGCCGACTACGCGCGCTCCAAGGGCGCGAAGGGGATCAACATAGCCGGGCTGTGCTGCACGGCGAACGAGGTGACGATGCGGCACGGCGTGCGCATGGCAGGCAACTTCCTCCAGCAGGAGAACGCGCTGCTGACGGGCGCGGTCGAGATGATCTGCGTGGACGTGCAGTGCATCTTCCCCGCCCTTGCCGCGCTGGCGGGCTGCTTCCACACGAAATTCGTCACGACGTCCCCGATCGCCCGCATTCCCGGCTCCATCTACGTGGAGTTCAGGCCGGAGACGGCGATGGAGCAAGCGATGCAGCTCGTGAGGGAGGCGGTCGGCAATTTCGAGAACCGCGACGCGGCCAAGGTGTTCATACCGGCGAGCAAGCAGGCGGCCGTCGTCGGCTACCCGAACGAGCAGATCATCAGGGAGCTTGACGGCGTGACCAACAGCCACGTGGACGCGCGCGGCTCCTACGCCCCCGCCATCGACAGCATAAAGGCCGGGGTGCTCAGGGGCGCGGTCGCCATGGTAGGCTGCAACAACCCCAAGGTTCGCCCGGACTACTCGCACATAGAGATCATGAAGGAGCTGCTGGGCAACGACGTCCTGATCGTGGCATCCGGCTGCTCCGCGCAGGCCGCCGCCAAGGCGGGCCTCATGAGCAGGGAGGCCCGGTTCATATGCGGCGCCGGGCTGCGCCGCGTCTGCGAGCTGGTCGGCATCCCACCCGTGCTGCACATGGGCGCGTGCGTCGATATCAGCCGCATGATGCTCCTCGTCAACGAGATTGCGGACGACTGGGGCGTGGACGTCACGCAGCTCCCGATAGTGGGCTGCGCGCCGGAGTGGATGAGCGAGAAGGCCGTCGCCATCGCCAACTACGTGGTCGCCACGGGCATTGACACGTACCTCGGCATAGAGCCGCAGGTGAAGGGCAGCGAGCGGATGATGGAGCTTATCACGGAGGGCACGAGGAAGATAACGGGCGCCGGGTACGTGATCAACACGGACCCGCGCGAGCTGGCGGCCGCGATCCTAGCGGGCATAGAGGCGAAGCGGGCCGCGCTCGGGATATAGGAGCGGATATGAAAATCGCCATTACAGGCAAGGGCGGCGTCGGCAAGACGACGGTCGCCGCCGTTTTGGCCCGCCTGTACGCGCGGGCCGGCAATGAAGTGCTCGCCGTGGACGCCGATCCGGACGCCAACCTCGGCGCCGCCCTGGGGTTCGGCGCGGAGGAGCTGGGGCGCCTGACGCCCGTGGCCATGATGAGCGACCTGATCGCGGAGCGCACGGGGGCGCCAAAGGGCGGCTACGGGACGTTTTTCAAGATCAACCCGCGCGTCAGCGACATTCCGGAGCGCTTCGCGCTGGAGAAGGACGGCGTCCGCTTCCTCGTCATGGGCACGGTCGAAACGGGCGGCGGGGGCTGCGTCTGCCCGGAGCACGTGGTGCTGCGCAGGCTCATGTCACACCTGATCGTCGGCGACGGGGGAGTGGTGATCCTCGACATGGAGGCCGGGCTTGAGCACCTGGGCAGGGGCACGGCGGGGGCGGTTGACCAGTTTGTCGTCGTCGTGGAGCCGGGCGAGCGCAGCTTCCAGACATACGAGAGGATCAGGAAGCTGGCCGGCGACCTGGGCGTCGCGAGGGTGAGCCTCGTCGCGAACAAGGTGCGCGGCGCCGCGGACGAGGCGTTCGTGGCGGCCCGCGCGCCGCGCGGCGCGCTGCTCGGCACGATCCGCTACGACGCGGATCTCATCGGCGCGGATCAGGGCGGCGCGCCGCCATATGACGCTGCGCCCGGCGTCGTCCGGGAGATCGGGGCCATAAAGGGCAGGATAGACGCGGAGCGCGGGAGCGTCGCGCTTGCCGCGCAAATGGAGGAATAGCCACATGAAGCTACTGTTCGACCGAGTGTTCGACGGCGCCGGCGAGATGCTGGCCATGGCGGAGAAGGAGATTGCCGCCGCAACGGCGGAGCTGGGCGAGGCGGCGCCCATCAGCATGCCCAACACCGCGTACAGCCTCGCCTGCCACAACGCCTACCTGGGCAAGCAGATCAGGAACGTCAGCGAGCTGGCCCGCGGCTTTTCGGAGGCCAAGGAGTGGGCGAGCGGCGAGCGGAGGCTGGGCGGCGCGTTCAATGCCGGCTTCGCGACGTTCATGGCCGCCGAGGCCATCGAGGCGTGCAAGTACGCTCGCTCCCCGGATCCATACGGCGGGGAGTACCACGGGCACATGTCCGACGCCGAGGTGCGCGAGCTGGGCGTGCCGCTCGTCACGGGGGACATACCCGGCTTTGTCGTGATCATCGGCTCGGCCCCATCCGACGAGGAGGCCGTCGAGCTGATCCGTGGCTACCAGTCGCGCGCGATCTTCGTGTTCCTCATCGGCGGCATCATCGGCCAGGCCAGGCGGCAAAACCTCAACATGGGCTTCCCGGTCCGCGTCGTGGCCGTCGGCCCGGACATCTGGTGCGCCGCCCACATCATATCGTTCGTGAACCGCGCCGCCATGATATTCGGCGCCGTGAAGCCGGGCGACCGCGAGGCGTTCGACCACTACACGTTCCACCGCATAAGGGCGTTCGTCAACGCGTTCAGGCCGGTGCCGGACATCGTGGTGGCCAGCGGCGGCGGCGCGATAGCCATGGGCTTTCCCGTCGTAACGGACGACGCGGCCGACATGTGGCCCGTGCCCAAGAGCCTCATCATCCAGCAAAACACCGCGGACTTCATCGAAACGTCCCTGGAGGCCCGCGACATCAAGATCAAGGTGTCGAAGATCGACATACCCGTCGCCTACTCCACGGCCTTCGAGGGCGAGATCGTGCGGCGCGCCGACATGCGCGCGGACATGGACGGCTCGCGCTCGGACTGCTTCGAGCTCGTCGTGTCGAAGGAGGCGCACGAGATCGAGGATCACAGCATAGAGCTGATAGGCCCGGACATCGACGAGGCCGAGCCGGGCGCGAGGACGTCGATAGGCTTTGTCTGCGAGGTGGCGGGCAAGGCCATGCAGAGCGACTTTGAGCCGGTTTTCGAGCGCAAGTTCCACAACTTCATAAACTGCGTCGAGGGCGTCATGCACACGGGCCAGCGCGACACCATCCACATCCGCGTCAGCAAGGCCGCCTTCGACGCGGGCTTTCGGGCCAGGCATTTCGGCGAGGTGCTGTACGCCAAGGTCAAGAGCGAGTACGAGAGCGTCGTGGACAAGTGCGCGGTCAAGATATACACGGTCCCGGAGCAGCTGAAGGAGCTGCGCGCGAAGGCGACGGAGATATACAACAGGCGGGACGAGCGCCTCGGCTCCCTCACGGACGAGAGCGTGGACGTGTTCTACGACTGCATACTCTGCCAGTCCTTCTCGCCCGCGCACGTGTGCATAGTCACGCCGGAGCGCCTGGGGCTGTGCGGCGCAGTTTCGTGGCTGGACGCCAAGGCCACGAACGAGCTGGACGCGAACGGCCCGTGCCAGCGCGTGTCCAAGCAGCGCGTCGTTGACGAGAACATCGGCATATGGGAGGACGTGAACGAGCGCGTCCGCGAGGCGTCCCACGGCTCGCTGGAGCAGGTCACGCTCTATTCCATAATGGTGGATCCGATGACCAGCTGCGGCTGCTTCGAGTGCATATGCGGCATCGAGCCGTTCTCGAACGGCGTCGTCATCGTCAACCGGGAGCACGACGGCATGACGCCGCTGGGCATGACGTTCTCGGAGATGGCGTCCATGACGGGCGGCGGCGTGCAGACGCCCGGCTTCATGGGGCACGGCAAGCAGTTCATATCCTCCGCGAAGTTCATGAAGGCCGAGGGCGGCCCCGCGCGGATCGTGTGGATGCCCAAGGCCCTCAAGGAGACGGTCGGCGCGAAGCTCAACGGCACCGCGGCCCGGCTGTACGGCATAGACGACTTTGTGTCCATGATAGCGGACGAAACCGTGACGGAGGACGCGGAGGCCCTGCTGGAGTTCCTTGGCGGGAGCGGCCACCCGGTGCTCGGCATGGAGCCGCTGCTATAGACAAAATAATTTATATAATTTATTATTGAGATTATACGAATTAGCATAAGGAAGATGGAGGTGTTTTGAGCCATGCCGTTCGCACCGGTTCCCCAGGCGTTCAAGTCGTCCCTGAAAGAGGTCGTGATCGGGGCGGGGGAGAGCGCCGTCGCCCTGGGAGGCGAAAACGTGCTCCCGCTGTACAGCTTTGACGCGCCGATCAAGAACAGGCCCAAGGTGGGCATCGAGATCTCCGACTTGGGCCCGGACAGGTCCCTGCCGGAGCTGGCCAAATTTTACGAGGGCGCCTCGTCGGCCGCGGAGCTCGCGGCGCGCGCGTGCGCTGCGCCGGGCGCGGACTTCGTCTGCCTGTGGCTGGAGGGCGCCGACCCCAACGGGGAGGACAGGGACGTCGCGGATTGCGTGAAGATCTGCCGCGAGGTCGCCGAAGCCTCGCCGCTCCCGCTCGCCGTGCAGGGCTGCGGCAGCCCGGACAAGGACGCGAGGCTGTTCGAGAAGATAGCGGAGGCCCTGCAAGGCCGCAACGTCCTGCTGCTGTCCGCGAAAGAGGAGAACTACAAGGGGATCGCGGTCGCGGCCGTGACCGCCTACGGCCAGAAAATAGCGGCCGAGTCGTCGGTGGACATCAACCTCGCCAAGCAGCTCAACGTCCTCATATCCCAGCTCGGCATAGCCGGCGACAGCACGGTCATGCACCTGGGCGCGTCCGCGGCCGGCTACGGGTTTGAGTACATCGCGTCCACGACGGACCGCGTCAGGCTGGCCGCGCTGGCGCAAAACGACGCGGCGCTCCAGATGCCCGTCATAGCGCCCGTGGCGGCCGACGCCTGGTCGGTGAAGGAGTCCGTGATGTCCGAGGACGAGTTTCCGGAGTGGGGCCCCGTGGAGCGGCGCGGCGCGGACATGGAGATCTGCACGGCCTCGGCCATGATCGCCGCCGGCGCCAACGCGGTGATAGTGCGGCACCCCAGGTCGGCGGCGGCGGTGGCCGAGCTGATCTCCGCGCTGCTGTGATCTATAACGCGAATACGCGAAAGGGATGATAACCAGATGGCACTGAAAGGACTGGATATTTTCAAGCTGACGCCCAAGACGAACTGCAAGGACTGCGGGGTGCCGACGTGCATGGCCTTTGCCATGAAGGTCGCGCAGGGCAGCGTCCAGATCGGCGCCTGCCCGCACATGTCGGACGAGGCGCTCGCCGCGCTGGGCGAGGCGACGGCGCCGCCGATGAAGCTCGTCAAGATCGGCGCCGGCGAGCGCGAATACGCCCTTGGCGGCGAAACCGTGCTGTTTCGGCACGAGAAGGCGTTTGTCTCCAAAAACCTCTTTGGGGTCGCCCTGAAGCCGGACAGCGCCGAGCGCGTCTTGCCGGAGGTCATGAAGATAGACTACGAGCGCATAGGCGAGCGCATGCACGTGGAGCTGCTGCACGTCGGATACGGCGGCAGCGGCAACGGCGACATGGCCGGCAGCGGCAACGGCGACATGGCCGACGGCGGTAGCGGCGACAGGGCCGCCTTCCTGGACACCGTGCGCAAGGCGGCGGCCGCGGGGCGAACGCTCGTCATAGAGTGCGGCGACGCGGGCGTTGCCCGCGAGGCGCTTGAGCTGGCCAAGGACGGCAAGCCCCTGCTGAATGGCGCGAACCCGTCGAACTACGCGGAGATGGCCCGCCTTGCCGAGGAATACGGCGTGGCGCTCGGCGTGGGCGCCCCGGACATCGGCGGCATATACGACACAGTGCAGGCGCTGGAGGGGCTCGGTTGCAAGAACCTCGTCATCGACGTCGGGGCGGCGTCCGCGAAAGAGGCGTTCGCCAACGCCGTGCAGATCCGCCGGGCCGCCATCAAGGACTCCGTGCGGAGCCTCGGCTACCCCTCGCTCGTGAACCTCGAGAAGCTGGCGCCCGGCAATCCGGAGCTGCAGCTGGCGCTCGCGTCGGTGTTCGTGCTGAAGTACGGATCCATCATCATCATGGGCGACATGTCGTATGCCCAGGCGCTGCCGCTTTTCGGGCTTCGCCAGAACATATTCACGGACCCGCAGAAGCCCATGACCGTCGAGCCCGGCGTCTACCCCATAAACGGCGCCGACGAGAGCGCCATATGCGCTACCACGGTCAATTTCGCGCTCACGTACTTCATCATATCCGGCGAGCTGCAGCGCTCCGGCGTGCCCGTCAACCTTCTCATATCCGACGCGGGCGGCTATTCCGTCCTGACCGCGTGGGCGGCCGGCAAGCTGTCCGCGGCGTCGCTGGAGAAGTTCTTCTCGGAGCAGGGGCTGAACGACAGGCTGAAGAACCGCACGCTGCTCATACCGGGCAAGGTCGCCGTGCTGAAAGGCGAGATCGAGGAGAGCCTTCCCGGCTGGAACATAGTCGTGGCGCCCAACGAGGCGGTCGGCATAGTGAAATTCATGAAAGAGCTTTCGGCGTAGGCGAATAAAAAAAATTGCGGAGGTAGGGAATGGGCAGATTTATCGTGATAGGCGAAAGGATCCACTGCATATCCCCGGCGATCAGGGCGGCGATGGAGGCGCGGGATCCAGAGCCGATACTGCGGCGCGCGAGGGAGCAGCTCGACGCGGGGGCCGTGTACCTGGACGTGAACATCGGGCCGGCGGCAAAAAACGGGGAAGACCTCATGAAGTGGGCGGTCAGGCTCATCCAGGAAAACTGCGACAACGTGCCGCTCTGCCTGGACACGGCCAACGCCGCCGCCATCGAGGCCGGCATATCCGTCTACGACCGCTCGCGCGGCAAGCCCATCGTCAATTCGGCGAACGCGGGCGACCGCAAGTCGAACGTGGACCTGGCCGCCCGAAACGACGCGATCGCCATCGCGCTGTGCTCCAAGGACGGCGTGCCGGCGAACAACGACGAGCGGCAGGAGTACTGCCAGGAGCTGCTTGAGCACGGCCTCGCCCTTGGCATGGAGGCCGAGGATCTCTGGTTCGACCCGCTGTGCCTCGTGATCAAGGGCATGCAGGAAAAGCAGCTGGAGATGCTCGAATTCATCCGGCAGCTCAACGACATGGGGCTCAGCTCCGTCTGCGGGATATCCAACATATCCAACGGGATGCCCAAGGCCGTGCGCCCGATCATCGACTCCACCGAGCTGGCCATGGCGATCGAGTGCGGCCTGAAGGCGGCCATCCTGAACCCCTGCGAGCGCAGGATGATGGAAACGGTCAAGGCCGCCGACATCATACTCAACAACACGCTGTACGCGGACTCGTTCCTGGACATATAGTAGCGGGACGGTCGGACTCAGCGGGCGGCGAGCTGGCTCAGCGGATCGGCTGGCAACGGGCTGGCTGGCAGCAAGTGGGCAATGGGCTGAATATAGCGGGCATTAGCGGGCATTGAGCCAAAATTTGAATTTGAAAAGGAACGGTGCATACAGACATGATTGTCATAGGCGAGAAGATCAACGGGGCCATCCCGAAAGTGGCGAAGGCCATCGAGGCGCGCGACGAGGCGTTCATACGCGGGCTCGCGCTGAACCAGGCGAAGTTCGGCGCGTCGTACATAGAGGTCTGCGCGAGCACCAGCCCTAGCGTCGAGCGCGAGACGCTGGCATGGCTGATGGACATCGTGCAGGACGCGGTGGACACGCCGCTCAGCGTAGACAGCTCCGATCCCAAGGTCATAGTGGACGTCCTGCCGCGCGCGAAGAAGCCGGGGATCATCAACTCCGCCTCCGACGAGGGCGGCAAGTGCGAGCTGATATTCCCGGCGATCGCGGACACCGGCTGGAACGTCATCGCGCTCACGTGCGACGACGGCGGCCTGCCCACCGACCCGGCCGTCAAGATCTCCATAGCGCGAACCATCGTGGGGAAGGCGAAAGGCTACGGCATACCCGTCGAGCGGCTGTTCATCGACCCGCTCGTGAACAGCATAGCGACCGTCGGCCAGACGCTGACGAGCTTCGTCGAGGCGACGCGGGGCATCAAGGCCGAATTTCCGGGGATACACGTCAATTCCGGCCTCAGCAACGTTTCGTTCGGGATGCCGCTCAGGAAGACCATCAACCAGACGTTCCTGATCCTCGCGATGGGCGCGGGGATGGACTGCGCGATCATGGACCCGACGTCCCAGGACATGCGC